>DMKB01000033.1 GCA_003454665.1 Nitrospiraceae bacterium
CTCTTTTTCACTATGAGGCTTCTCCGACGAGCCGTTCTGTGCGGGCGCTCCCGCTGTACTGGCACTCCCGCTCACCGAAACGAGACACGACCGTCGTGTTTCCGCTCTACTGGTCCACTACCTCCGGTGAGAACAGCTACCGGCACCTGATCCCGTTCTACGGAGTACACCGGGAAGGGGACTGGTATACACAGCGATTTGTCTTCGGGCCTGTTTACCTGTCCACCCGGGATACCCGTACCGGACTCTCACGGCATGATTTCCTGTTCCCGCTGTTCAGTACACGAGTGGAAGGAGACAAAAGACGGTCGTGGCTCATCCCGTTTTACTTCCAGAAGAGCGATGGAGTATCACGGCTGACCCTGGGATCGCTGGCGCTCCTGCCCCCCTATTATGTTCGTACTGTGCAACCAGGGCGTGAGCGGTTGCACGTATGGCCGTTCTACGGCAGCTCCCACCTTGGCTCGTACCGGGAGTACTCCGTGCTCTGGCCGCTGATCCGCTTCGGAAACGACACGGAAAAAGATACGAGCGTTTCCCATTTCATCCTGTACTATCGCGCGCGGGATGGTAAAAATACGACTTCTCTTTTCTTCCCGCTCTGGGGGCGCCACACAACGCCGGAAACCACTTTTGACGGATCTCTCTTTCTCCATTGGTACGACCATGACAAGACAAAAGATTCGACTCAACTGTCCCTTATCTGGCTTATTCCACCGGAAATCAGCCTGATCAGGTATCACCGCGAGCCAGGCGTCCTGAAACACGGATTTTTTCCACTTTATAGTTATTCGAGCAACGAAGCGGTGGATTCTCTCGAATGGACCCTGCTCTGGCCGCTGTTTTCATACAGCAGCAGAGGAGAGGTCGCACGGCAGACCGGCTTTCTCTGGAAGGTTATTTCTTACGAGCGCACGGACCAGGAGTCATACGATTTCAGATTTCTTTGGAGATTCATCCGAAAGAGCAAGACGGCCGCCTCTTCCACCTTCGAATTCAACCCGCTGTATTACTACGAAGCTGAAAAAGGGAAGGGGTCTTATTGGGCTATTCTGGGCGGGTTATTTGGAGTCGAGACCGAAGAGGATGGCGAGAAAAATTTCCGTTTCTTATGGATATTTTAATAATGCGATGTAGTGATCCCGCCATGGTTATATTGCCGTTCAGCGGAACAGACGCCTTCGATAGCTGATGATTACCCCTGTTCTTTTTTTTCTATGGCGAGCAGTCGTTCCCGGAGCTCAGGGGGCAGGTTCGTCTTTTTATTTGCCCGGTAGTCGAACATCACGATTACGGCGTCGCCCTCTGCGGCGATTTTCTGATGACGATTGCTCACGGCGGCGTACTGCATCGTGAAACGATCCTCGTCGATGTGGGTGATCCTGGCACCCACGGAAACCGTGTCCGGGTAGGTGATCGGATACCGGTATCTACAGCTTGTTGATCCGAGAATAGGGCCGATGCCTGTTTCGTGCATTTTTTCCGTTATCCGGATCTTTTCGAAGCATGCGATGCGGGCGCCTTCAAAGTATCTGAAATAGTAGATGTTATTGACATGCTGGAATGCATCCATCTCTCCCCATGCCACCGGTATTTCAACGATAACGGGATATCCTTCCAGCAGTGAAATCATCGCCAGCCCTCCTGCGACGTGCTAAGATTAGCAGTAACAGTATATCGAGTATCTTTTTGTTCGGTCAAGCCTGGCATGCCGGTCTCAACCGGCACCGAAGCGTTCATCATAGAGTGTCTGAGAGTTTCAAAATCGGGCGCACCGTTTATTATCATCATTGTCGGATAAATTTCCCGTACCTGAGAAAATGTACGACCTGCTCCAGTACCGCGGGATTTCTCATAATAAAGGCATGCCCTGCAGGAACAACGAGAAAATCTCTCATTCCTGCCAGTTGCGCGCGTTCTACCGACACCTTTCCGTCGTTCGGACCATTGAATATCCGTGCGGAAAAGGGGACCAGGCCTCTGGTGCCCGTCATGATGCCTGTTTCGATGTTAGCGGGCATAAGCCGGTTCGGAAGGCTCTCCGGCTCGGTGCCGATTTGCTGTGCTGCCGGCCCCATAACCAATCGATAAACAGGGACTTTTCTCAAAAGATCGACCACTTCGCTGCCCTGGTTCGGTGGCGCCAGCATGACCATTCTGCTACCCGTCGGCACGGTATGGGACTGCAGGTACTGGCGCACAATGATGCCGCCGAGGGAATGGGTGACAAAGTGAATTTCCTCAAACCCCGCTTCCGAGCACTGTGCCACGACCTTTGCAAGATGCTCGCCGGCAATCCTCTCGATCGATTTGGCCGTTGATGGATATCCGCAATTGACGGTATGATAACCGGCATTCTGCAGGCGCCTGCCGAGCTTTCTCATCGAGCGTTTTGTTCTCCCCAGGCCGTGGAGAAGGATGACACACTCGTTTCGCCGGAAATTATTCATGGTGATGTTTTCTGTCGCTGTTACTGCGGATTCATTACAAGTCGCAACCATAGCAGCATAGCATACCCGCCATATTGGATGCAAGGGAAAGGGACACGGGGAAGGTTAAAGGGTCTTCACCTCGCTCACGACGCTGGCCGCCATTTCCCGGGCGTCTCCGAAGAGCATCATCGTCTTCTCGTGGGTGAACAGCTCGTTGTCAAAACCTGAAAATCCTGGCTTCATGCTTCGCTTGACAACGATGATCTGGCGGGCTTTGTCGACGTTCAGAATCGGCATGCCGTAGAGGGGGCTGCCTTTTGCGTGCCTGGCCGCCGGGTTCACGACGTCACTGGCTCCGATCACCAGCGCTACGTCCGTGCGTTCGAACTCCGGATTGATGTCATCCATGTCGTAGAGTTTTTCGTAGGGAACTTCGGCCTCCGCCAGCAGCACGTTCATGTGTCCCGGCATACGTCCCGCGACCGGATGGATAGCATATTTCACCTCCACACCGCGTTTTTCGAGCTGTTCCGCAAGATCGCGTACTGCCTGCTGCGCCCGCGCCACGGCCATGCCGTAGCCGGGGACGATCACGACGGTACCGGCATAGGCGAGTATCATCGCGGCCTGTTCTACATCGATGGACCGGTAGCTTTTCTCGCTCGTGGTTCGTGCCGCGGGTCCGGCTGCCGCACCGACGGTACCGAAGAGAATGTTCACGATGGAACGGTTCATGCCCTTACTCATGAGATTTGTCAGGATCGCGCCTGCAGCGCCGACGAGCGCGCCGGACACAATAAGTATGTTATTTTCGAGCATGAACCCTGCGGAACTTGCTGCCAGACCGGAGAAGGAGTTGAGGAGGGAGACGACGACGGGCATGTCTGCCCCGCCGATCGGTGCGACGAACAGGACCCCCAGGACCATCGAGACACCGATGACGGCCAGAAAGACGTTCCTGTCGATATCAACATGCATCAGATAGATGCTTCCCGCCAGATAGGCGATCAGGAGCAGGGCGTTGATGGTTCTTTGGAGCGGGAAGATAATCGGCCTGCCCGGCACGAATCCCTGCAGCTTGCCGAATGCCATGAAGCTTCCGGAAAGCGTCACGCCCCCGATGAACAGGCCCCAGAGAATGGTGCAGAGCGTGTCATCAGGCACTGCTGCCGACGTTCCCCTGAGTCGCCAGAATTCCCCTATGGCCACCAGGGCCGAGGCCCCGCCGCCGAAGCCGTTGAATATCCCCACCATCTGGGGCATTGCCGTCATTTTCACCTTACGCGCGGCGATTGTGCCGGCCAGAGAACCGATAACAACCCCGGCCAGGATGGTCCTATAGTCCACGACATCCCGGTGAAGGAGCGTGGCGACGACGGCGATAAACATGCCCATTGCTGCCGTCAGATTGCCTCTGCGCGCAGTCGCAGGCGAGTTGAGATTGTGCAGCCCCACGATGAATAATGCTGCTGCGAAGAGATAGGCCATCTGAATTATGATCGGGAGAGAGAAGCCCATACTGCTTACTCCTTCTTCCTGAACATTTTCAGCATACGGTCCGTTACGAGGAAGCCGCCGACGACATTGACCGTCGCAATGATTACGGCAATGAATCCCAGAATCTTCGCCAGCCCCGACTCGTTCTGGCCTGCCACGATTAGGGCGCCGATCACGATGACGCCGGAAACGGCATTCGCGCCGGACATGAGCGGCGTGTGCAGGGTAGGGGGCACTTTTCGTATCACCTCGAACCCGGCAAAGGCCGCCAGGACAAAGACGAAGAGGCTCATCATCAGTTCTTCAGTCATGGTTTATCACCTCACGTTCCGACGTGTGAGTAAATGTCAAATTACCAAGCTCAAAGTTCAAATGAATTTCAAAAAGAAAAAAACGATTTAGAATTTTATCCCTTTGGGACTTCATTTGACATTTGCACTTTGTACTTTGAACTTCTCTTACTCTTTCCCTGCCAGCTCCCGCACTTGTTCATTCCGTATTGCGCCGCCGTGGGTCACACAGGTGGCACTGGTTATTTCATCATTGAAGTCCAGGTGCAGTGAACCGTCCTTCACGAGGGTCATGAGAAACGCTGATATGTTACGGGCGTACATCTGGCTGGCATGGACGGGCAGGGATGACGGCAGGTTCACCGGGCCAATGATCATCACGCCCCTATGGGAGACCTCCTCACCCGCCTTCGTCAGTTCGCAATTGCCTCCCTGCTCGGCGGCAAGGTCGACGATCACCGCCCCCGGCTTCATTGCCGACACCATTTCTTCGCTCAGCAGCACCGGGGCCCTCTTGCCGGGCACTGCCGCAGTGGTTATGACGATGTCGGAAAGCGCTACATGTTCATGCAGCATCTCCTGCTCGCGGCGTTTGATGGCATCCGAGACTTCTGTGGCATAGCCG
>DMKB01000062.1:0-5055 GCA_003454665.1 Nitrospiraceae bacterium
CTGCCACGAAGACTCGAAGGCACTAAGAAAGACAAAAGTAGTTTAGTGTCTTGCTTTAGGGCTCAATTTCATGCCTTACTTTGCGTCTTAGTGCCTTTGTGGCTGAGTTTTGTTTCCATGTCTCCATACCATCAACCCACAAAAAAAACAAAAAGAAAAAGGTTGACAGCACAAGTAAATATGTTTAAACTAATAGGTAGCAAGAAAGAACAGATCAGCGAGCGCGGAGTGTTCATGAACCTTCCCAATTATATTAGTCTCGGCCGCATACTACTCATCCCGGTTTTTATTGATTTGATGGTATATGGCTATTATCGATGGGCGCTCGTCGTTTTTGTGATTGCCGGCGCGTCGGACGCACTCGATGGCCTGATCGCCAGGCAAACGAAGACTCAGACCGAGCTTGGAGCATTTCTCGATCCCCTGGCGGATAAACTGCTCATCGTCTCGGCGCTGGTAACGCTTGTTATTCTTGGAAAACTGCCTGCATGGCTGGTCATCATCGTCATCAGCCGCGATGTGATCGTCGCCAGTGGAAGCCTTATCATCTATTTAACGGGAAGGGACATCAAAATTCGCCCGTCACTTGTCGGGAAAATCACCACCGGCCTCCAGCTGGCGGTGGTCGTTCTTGCCCTGGTTCTTACGGGTTACGGCACGTATCACCCGGAGGTACAGTATATTACGCTCTTACACTGGACTACGGCCTCGATAACGGTCGTTTCCGGTATTCAATACGTGGTTCGTGGTATCAGAATGGTCGGGTAAAAGCTGAGACGATCCGTTTTTGGTGTGCAATCATCGTTTGTATGGAGGTTTTCATGAAAGTCGCTGAAATGATTCGGGAGGCCCTCGAGAAGAAAGGCTTCAAAAACCTGAAAGACGCCTCCAAGGCCCTCGGTATCAGTCCCGAGCTCCTTCGGGTCACGATCAACAAGGGGCACATTCCTAAAGACACAACCCTCATTATGATCGCGAACAAACTCGGGCTTGATAAGTCGGTCCTGATTCTCGCTTCTCATCAGGAGAAGGTTCCGTCTGAAGTGAAGGGTTTTTTCCTGTCGCCATCTTCCACTAAATATCGGCGTGGCAAGCGTCGATATCCTATCTCAGAAGAACAGATTAACTACCTTGAAAAAATACTGAGTATCGATGAAATACAGATGCTCAGAAAGTTCCGTCAGGTTACGGACGAATCCAGAATACAGATCATTGGATACGTGGAATTCATGTTTGCCACCAAGAGGAGCGAATGATTGCTCTCCATTGAGCGTGTACTGGCCGGTGGCACTGCCGAGCGCCTGGGCCTGGAAGCAGGCGATGCAATCGTCTCTGTCAATGGCGAGGATGTGAGCGATGTGATTGATTTCCAGTTTTTGGCGGCCGATGAACGCTCCATCGTCACCGTAAGGAAAAAGAACGGAACAATCCTCGATATACCTTTTGCGCGGACGCACCAACAGGACCTCGGGCTGGAGCTGGAACCGCTGCGCATGAGAACGTGTCGAAACCAGTGTATCTTCTGTTTCGTGGATCAGATGCCGTCGGGATGCCGAAAGAGCCTTTACGTCAAAGACGACGACTATCGAGCCTCTTTTCTTTACGGCAATTACATTACGCTCTGCAACCTTACCGAAGGGGACTGGGCAAGGATTTTCAGGCAGCGCCTCAGCCCCCTCTACATCTCGGTCCATACGACTGATCAAGAACTCCGCCAAAGCATCCTGGGTAATAAAAGGGCTCCTGATATCATGGGTGCTTTACGGCGCTTGGCTGCAGGAGGGATCAGGATGCACACGCAGATTGTGCTTTGTCCAGGGGTGAATGACGGCTTGCATCTCACGAATACGGTGGAGCACCTGGCAAGCCTGTTCCCTGCAGTTGCGTCGATCGCCGCGGTGCCGGCAGGACTCACTTCCCACCGGAATGGTTTGTTTCCCGTCAAACAGTATTCCCGTCGTCAAGCCCGTGCGGTGCTGAGCGAGGTAGCAGTACTCGGCAAAAAATATAAAAGAATGTACGGCACCCGCCTCGTATTTGCCTCTGATGAGTTTTATATTAAATCCGGTGAGGAAATTCCGCCGTACCGTTTTTACGAGGATTTTCCGCAGCTTGAAAACGGCGTTGGCATGGTGGCACACAGCATCCGCGATGCGATGCACACAAGGCTTCCATCCAAGATCACCCCGAGATACATTACTGTTATCACGGCCCTTTCCTTCAGCGAGATATTGAAAACACTTCTCAAAAGACTCGAAAAAATCAAGGGTGCTCATGTCCGCTGCGTACCGGTGAAAAACAAATTTTTCGGTCCGTCAGTGACGGTCACCGGACTGCTTGCAGGACGGGATGTACTTGATGCCGTGAAAGGAAAAAAGCTCGGCGAACTGCTTTTGATACCTTCGGAAGCCTTAAAAGAAGATGAAGACGTATTCCTCGATGAGGTCACAGTGGAAAACCTGGAAAAAGAATTGAACGTAAGGGTGAGAAGAGTAGGGGACTTTGGAGAACTCGTGAAGATACTGCAGGAAAAGGGGGAGAGATGATCTCCGGTACGACAGCGATTTACGGCATCTTCGGGTATCCCATAGAGCACACCTTCTCCCCGGCCATGCACAATGCCGCGTTCAGGAAACTTTCTATGGACGCGTGCTATGTGCCGTATGCAGTGCATCCTGACGGGCTTGAAGCTGCGATACAGTCGATACTGCCCCTCGGTCTTCGGGGGATAAATATTACGGTACCTCACAAGGAGAATGTGCTTCAATACCTGGACGATCTTTCGGACGAGGCCCGGTATATCGGGGCGATAAACACGATCGAAGTGAGGAGTGGGAGGCTGATTGGACATAACACCGACGGGAGGGGATTTCTTCGTTCCCTCAACGAAGACGCGGGATTCCGGCCGGAGGGGAAGAAATTTCTGATTTTTGGAGCAGGCGGCGCTGGTCGTGCGATCGGCTTCTCTCTTGCTCTCGCCGGCGCAGCGATGATCGCATACCGGGACGTTGACCTGCAGAAGGCTAGTGTCCTTGCCGGCGATATCCAGACGAAAACCAACATACCTGTTAAAACGGTCACTGAAGAGAAGATTGCAGCATATGCAGCGGATGCCTCATGCCTCATAAACGCAACTCCCCTCGGCCTGAAAAAGTCGGATCCTCTTTCGATAAAGGCTGAATATATAAAGAAAAAACACCTTGTATGCGATCTTGTCTACAATCCGTCTGAGACTACCCTGTTGAAGACAGCGAAAGCGCGGGGCGCGCAGCGGCTTCGCGGCCTCGGTATGCTGCTCTATCAGGGCGTGATTGCCTTTGAATTATGGACAGGAAAGAAGGCGCCGGTGCAGGTGATGAAAAATGCGCTCACGAGGCAGATACATTCCTAACATATGGAAAAAAATGCATTCTCCTTTTGCTGGAGTCTTGACAGGTGATCGCTCATAAAGTAAACTTATACTGTTAAGCCTTTAGCGTTACGAAGGAAGGAGTACGATATGGCAATGGCAATGGCAGGCAGACTCGGGGCAATGCTCGTATCCTCGGGTCTGATTACGGAGGAACAGCTTAAGAATGCCCTGGCTACCCAACAGAGGGAAGGCGGGAGGCTGGGGTCAATCCTGGTAAAAATGAATTTTGTCCAGGAAGAAAAGCTGATGATGTTTTTGAGCAAGCAGTACGGCGTCCCCTACGTTGATCTCAGCCGCTTCGAAATCGATGCGAATGTCGTAAAACTCATCCCCGGCGAAGTGGCACAGAAGTACCAGATCATGCCTATCAACCGCACCGGCGCCACCATTACGATCGCCATGGTCGATCCTTCAAATGTATTCGCTATCGACGATGTGAAATTCATGACGGGCTATAATGTTGAGCCCGTCGTGGCAACGGAAGCCGGTATCAAACAAGCCATGAGCAAGCATTACAGCATGAGCGATGCCATTGATACGGTGATGACGAAACTGGGAGATGACGCGGGACTCGACCTCGTCCATGAGGAAGATGATGAGCTCGACATGGCCCAGGTCAGAGCCGAGGTGGATGACGCCCCGGTGGTCAAACTGGTGAACCTTATTCTCGTCGACGCAATTCAAAAAGGCGCGAGCGACATTCATATCGAGGCGTACGAAAAGTCCTTCCGGGTCCGGTACCGTATCGACGGATCTCTGTATGAGGTCATGGTGCCTCCGTATAAACTCCGGGCCGCCCTCACGTCCAGGCTGAAGATCATGTCCGAACTGGACATCGCTGAACGAAGGCTTCCCCAGGACGGCAGGATCAAGCTGAAGCTCAAGGATAAAGAAGTGGACCTGCGTGTCTCGACCCTTCCCTGCCTGTTCGGTGAAAAGATCGTGATGCGTATCCTCGACAAGGGCAACCTGATGCTCGACCTTACCAAGCTGGGGTTCGAGAAAAAGCCGCTGCAGGATTTTATGGATGCGATCACGTCGCCGTACGGAATGGTTCTGGTGACGGGACCAACGGGGAGCGGCAAAACAACGACGCTCTATTCCGCGCTTCAGCAGATCAACAAAATAGACGTGAACATCATGACCGCGGAAGACCCGGTGGAGTATAATCTGATGGGCATCAACCAGGTCCAGATGAAGGAGGAGATCGGACTGAATTTCGCCGCAGCGCTTCGTTCATTCCTGCGCCAGGACCCTGATATCGTCATGGTCGGAGAGATCCGCGATTACGAGACTGCCGAGATCGGTGTCAAAGCCGCGCTCACGGGCCATCTCGTGCTCTCTACCCTCCACACCAATGACGCGCCGAGCACCATCAACCGCCTGCTGAACATGGGTGTAGAACCGTTTCTTGTGGCTTCATCCGTCATACTTATCGTTGCACAGAGACTCGTGCGCAAGGTGTGTCAAAACTGCAAGCAACCGGAAAAGGTTCCGGTAGAAACGTTTATCCAGGCAGGTTTCAGCGCCGAAGATGCCAAGAAGGTTACGGCATATAAAGGTGATGGATGCAACACCTGTAACAATACTGGATATAAGGGACGTGTCGCCCTCTACGAGATAATGCCGGTGAAGGAAGAGAT
>DMKB01000062.1:5093-6901 GCA_003454665.1 Nitrospiraceae bacterium
GGTATGAAGTCACTTCGCATGAGCGGCCTGGAAAAATTAAAAGAAGGGCTGACTTCTTTGGAAGAAGTCGTCGGGACAACGTTCTCAGATTAACGGTACCGCTAAGCAGAGGAGTAATAATGGCTACTCTCCATGACCTGTTGAAATACATGATCGAAAAGGGTGCATCGGACCTTCACATAACGACGGGCATTCCTCCATCGATCCGCATCGACGGCGGTATGAAGCCCATCCCCGGGCTGGAGGCATTGACGGCAACACAGACCAAGGATCTTTGCTACAGCGTTTTGACCGATGCGCAGAAACACAAGTTTGAAGAGAACAATGAACTCGATCTCTCATTCGGTGTTAAAAGCCTGTCCCGTTTCCGCGCCAATATCTTTGTCCAGCGAGGCGCCGTAGCTGCCGCCATTCGAACCATTCCCTTCAAGATAAAAACGTTTCAGGAGCTCGGCCTTCCGCAGATTGTCGCTGATATATGCAAAAAGCCGAGGGGACTGATTCTGGTTACCGGACCCACGGGAAGTGGGAAATCAACGACACTGGCGTCGATAATCGACAAGATTAATTCGGATAGAAACGAACATATCATCACCATCGAGGATCCGATCGAATATCTTCACCCGCATAAAAAATGTCTTGTCAATCAGCGGGAAGTGAACGCCGATACCAAATCATTCAAGGACGCACTCAAGTATATCCTCCGGCAGGACCCGGATGTGGTGCTCGTCGGTGAGATGCGGGACCTGGAGACGATCGAAGCTGCACTGACTATTGCAGAGACAGGTCACCTGACCTTTGCCACACTGCATACAAATTCAGCGGCACAGTCCATGAATCGCATCATTGATGTGTTCTCGCCTCACCAGCAGCCGCAGGTACGTGCGCAGCTTTCCTTCGTACTGGAAGGCGTCATGTCACAACAGCTGATTCCGAAAATCGGTGGTGGCAGATTGATGGCGCTCGAAATCATGATGCCGAATGCTGCGATCCGCAATCTTATCCGTGAAGATAAGATTCATCAGGTATATTCGATCATGCAGACCGGACAGGCCAAGTTCGGCATGCAGACGTTAAATCAGAGTCTTTACGAACTCTATTTGAGAAAGCAGATCTCCTACGATGACTGTGTCGGCAGGTCATCGAATGTGGATGAACTTATTCAAATGCTCACCAGGGCAGGTCTTGTGTCTCAACAGCCGCCCGGTTCAGCTGGAGCTCCGGGGCAGCAAGCAGGAATGAAGCAGTACCGCTAGACGGGAGCTTATAGAAAAGGCTCACTGTTTTCCGATAACGTGAAGGCACTCAAATATGTCCTTCGTCTATTTTGGTTCATGAGGTGAACGATGGCAGCACCGACTGTTTTTAAATGGGAAGGAAAAACGCGGCAGGGGGCGATACAGAAGGGTGAGATCGCTGCGAAGAGTAAAGATGATGTTATGTCGCTTCTGCGCAAGCAGAACATTCTTCCCATTAAGGTGGCCGCCAAGCCGAAAGAAATTAGCATACAATTCGGCTCAGGGATAGAGGATAAGGACGTCGTCATTTTTACCCGCCAGCTCGCGACCATGATTGACGCCGGCCTCCCACTTGTCCAATGCCTTGAAATCCTTTCCAACCAGACAGAAAACAAATTTCTTGCAAAAATTATTTCTCAGGTTCGCTCGGACGTAGAGACGGGAGCAATGTTTGCCGAGGCGCTGAAAAAACATCCAAAAGTATTCGATAACCTGTATATAAACATGGTTGCTGCCGGAGAAGCAGGCGGCATCCTGGACACAATCCTGCAGCGGCTCGCGGCGTACATG
>DMKB01000173.1:0-1360 GCA_003454665.1 Nitrospiraceae bacterium
TGCGTTCCAAGTGGCCGCTTCTGGCTTCAGGCTATTTGCGGCTCGCTTAGAAGCGCCTACTGTTGGTTGCGCGAGATCAGATTTTGAGATTTGAATTCTTTCCTGTTAATTCTTTCGTTGCGTACGTTGCGAGCTTTGCGAGAAAATCTGCGCTCTGAAATTGACGAATTGACGCAGGCAGGGGTACAATATCTCCAGGGTGTCGGAAAATGAGCAGGACAGAAAATCTTGATTACGACTACATCATCATCGGCTCCGGGTTCGGCGGCGCCGTGTCGGCCCTCCGCCTTGCCGAGAAAGGCTACCGGGTACTCGTGCTCGAGAAGGGGAAGCGGCTGACGGAAAAGGACTTCCCGAAACGGAACTGGAACCTCAGGAAGTGGCTCTGGCTTCCGGCGCTCCGGTTCTTCGGGTTCTTCCGGATCTCATTCTTCAGGCATGTCACGGTCCTCTCGGGCGCGGGCGTGGGAGGCGGTTCACTGGTCTATGCCAACTGTCTGCAGATACCGAAGTCGGAATTCTTTGTTGCAAGGAGTTGGGCCCATCTCGCGGACTGGGAACAGGAACTGAAGGGTTTCTACGACACGTCTCTGCACATGCTTGGCGCAGTCCCGAACCCGCGCTTCGAGACGGGCGACGAGGCGCTCAAGACGCTGGCGGACCAAATCGGGAAGGCCGATCAATTCGAGCCCACGAAGGTGGCGGTGTTTTTCGGCGAGCCCGAGGTCACGGTGCCGGACCCGTATTTCGGCGGTACCGGTCCGGCACGGGCAGGCTGTGTTTTCTGCGGAGGCTGTATGGTCGGCTGCCGATACAATGCCAAGAACACCCTCGATAAAAACTATCTGTATTTCGCCGAACAAAGGGGTGCCGAGATCCGGGCCGAGTCCGAGGTCTCTGACGTGCTCCCCCTCGGCGCCGGGGACGGCTCAGAGGGTTATCGCGTCAAATGGAAGTCATCGACGAGCCTGTTCGAGTCAAAAGGGGAACACACCAGCCGCGGGATCGTGTTCGCCGGCGGGGTGCTCGGCACGGTCAACCTGCTGCTCAAACTGAGACGGTCATCGCTGCCGAAGCTCTCAGCCATGGCCGGGGCGAATGTTCGCACCAATTCCGAGAGCCTCATCGGGGTGACGACCTTTGACCGGGAAACGGTCTTTTCCGACGGCATCGCCATCGGTTCCATCGTGCAGACGGACGATCACAGCTACCTGGAACCGGTCCGGTATCCCGCGGGATCGGGATTCTGGCGTATAATAGCCGTACCCATGGCCCACGGCAAGAACGTGCTCATCAGGATTGCCCGGGTGCTCTTCGATCTGATCCGCCATCCCCTCAGGAACCTGAAGGTCTACTTCGT
>DMKB01000173.1:1429-13602 GCA_003454665.1 Nitrospiraceae bacterium
CTGCGTTTTCGCAGGGGTCTCTTCGGCATGGGGACGTCGCTCGAACAAGGGGAAGGTCCCACAGCCTTTATCCCCGAGGCCCGCAACCTGGCTGACCGCTATGCCGCCATCGTGAACGGAAAGCCCATGGTGCTCGCGACGGAAACACTCCTCGGCCACCCGACGACGGCGCACATCCTCGGCGGCGCGGTCATGGGATGGGACCGGGAAGCGGGCGTGATCGACGGAGACAACCGTGTGTTCGGGTATGAGCATATGTACATCTGCGACGGATCGATGATCTCGGCCAATCCCGGCGTCAATCCCTCGCTCACGATTGCCGCGCTGACGGAGCGGGCAATGAGCAAGATTCCTCCTAAGGAGTGACCTGACGTGAGGAAATAGTCGTGCGTATGATCAGGCCATCAACACGTTCTCTGATAAACATTTCAGCGTCCAGCATATCAGTTCCTTGGCATCCTTGTTATTTGTGATTTGATGGTTGTTATTTTTTGGGCGATCTCAGCATATTCCACCGCGCTGCTATGGAGGGCTGCAATGCGGGATTCCCTGCAAAAAGGAGTGCCTATGAAACAGGAAGATATGGACGCGATTTACCGGAGCATGCCGTCCGAGGACATCCCATGGAATATTGAAGAGCCGCCGGAAGCCCTGGTCGCGCTGGTCGAAGGCGGTATTGTACAGCCGTGCAAGGCCATCGACCTGGGGAGTGGCACCGGCAACTATGCCGTCTACCTTGCCGGCAAGGGATTCGACGTGACGGGAGTCGATGTTTCCCCGACAGCCATAGAGATCGCCCGAGAGTATTCGAAGAAGAAAGGGGTGAAGTGCGATTTTATTGTCGCCGACGTGCTCGGCGGTCTGGAGGACCTGAAGGGGTCCTTCGACTTTGCCTATGACTGGGCGCTTCTGCATCACCTCTTTCCTGAGAAGAGGAAACAATATGTGGAAAACGTGCACGGGAAGCTGAACACCAAAGGGCAGTATCTCTCTCTCTGCTTCAGCGAGGACGATCCCCAGTTCGGCGGATCGGGAAAATACCGGAAGACCCCGCTCGGCACCACGCTGTATTTTTCCTCTGAAGATGAGTTGAACGTCCTTTTTTCATCGTATTTCACCATAGAAGAATTGAAGACGATCGAGATCAGCGGTAAATTCGGGCCCCATAGGGCGATCTACGCATTCATGCAGAGGAAATAGCCGGGAAGAAGATGGTACGAACGAGGCGGTTCCGCGTACCCAAGGGACCACGGATTGCCCGGCGAGCTCTATAATGAAGAAATCCAGGGATTCTTGTCGAACACCGCTTTGGCGTTCCCTTTCGAGAAAAAGATTTTGCCGGTTTTTTTGTTCTTTACCCGGTAGTGGAGCGTGTTGTTTTTTACCTGCCACGCATATTCACTCTGCCACTCGTTGTCGTCAGCCTTGAAATACAGATAGCCGCCAGACATGCTGAAGTCGAAGAGCGTGCTTTCCGGGGAAAAGGTCGATTTCAGGGAAGCTCGCTTGCCGCCTCTTTTATAGACCATAGCTATTTTTCCCCTGCTTTCGTTCAATCTAAAAAGGACTTGTTCCTTCCGGCTGTTGTGATATGCCACGGCAAGGTATTTTCCGTTGTCAGGATTCCATTGGTGATCCCATCGTTCCTTCAGCGCTGTTTTCTCCGTACACGTCTTGTCCCTGACGATGGTCGTCCGCGTTAGTACGATGAGCGGATAGGTCCCGTTGGATTTTTCGATTTTCATATCTGCTTTTCGCTCGGTGCTGTCATTGCAATCACTGGTGTCGGTCATCGAAAAGGCGTGAAAACCTTTTATGGCGGTGAACGTACCCCCCTTTTCATTCCAGGCCATGAGTGCTCTCGTGGTCTCGCTCACGGTCCGGAAATCCTTCCACGTTGACACCAGAAGTTCGGGCATGGCGTCGCCGTTCAGGTCGAGCGTATCGTCGATGCGCTCCCTGAGCGCCTGTACGAACGTCCATTTCTTGCCCGCTTTTTTGTATACCAGGGTCTGTTCAGCGACATCTCCGGCGCGCCACCCGTATTTCACGCTGTAGTGAAATGCGGCGAGTGATGGAGTTATTTCTTCCGCCGTGATGGTGGAAATGTTCGCCTCCGGGCCGCACTCCTTGACCGCGGTCTTGATGTTTTTCCCGAGGCGTTCGCGGATATCGTTTATTGAGAGGCCGGCTGCTTCAAACGATCCCGGCGGACTGAAATTGAGGCAGACATCCGCGTGAAGCGGCTTTGTGGGCAGAACAAGAAACAATGCAGCAACCAGCAAGCAGTTTTTTTTCATGGTATTCTCCCTGGTTGAAAATACGTTCATGTCCTTTCATTCTTCCGAGAAAAAAGCTATAATGATGCCTGAGAGATCAGGAATGTATTCTTTTCGCGGAGCAATTTATTTATCTTAGCACAGGCTTGCCGAAAGTTCAACGAGGATGCCTTCCCTTCCGGCGTTGGCTGCCAAGGTGCGCCTCCTCTGAATACTCTCTGTCAATGCATGGACGATGAAATAGAATTTTGTTGCCAGAGGTCATACGCGCATTGCATAGATAAGGATTTTGAGAGGGTACGATGCCGAAACTCATAGCCGCACCAACAGTTATTGCGGCCGCAGGAAACAAGCCGAAAGAAATTCACGAGTTCTTCGGCCGGGTAACTACCGGGACAACGGCCGTCAGTATTGCGAAAATGAAGAGTCCGGCGGGGTGGGCAGAGCCGGGACAGACGCCGGAATTCGACGAATACACCGTCGTCTTAAGCGGTATGCTGAGGGTTACAACAAAAGAAGCCTCCATTGATGTGAAGGCAGGCCAGGCTATTTTTACCCGTGCCGGTGAGTGGGTGCAATACAGCACGCCGGCGCCGGAGGGCGCGGAATACATCGCGGTCTGCAACCCTGCGTTCTCCCCGGAAACGGTTCACCGTGACCCGACGGCGTGACGCGCCGGTGGCATTCACCCCTCACGTTATGACTCCCTGGGGCCATGTTCGGTTTTGTGCCAATTTCCATTCCGGACGCGGAAAAGAAGGGGAAGTGGTATCATATGAGCAGCAATGGTTGCGCCGTCGCGCGGGAAGGGGGCGGTATGAGCATAGACGTTCGGGTCTTTTCCGACTATATATGACCGTTCTGCTACATCGGCAAGGGACTTGTCGAAAAGCTGAAGCAGGAATTCGACCTCCAGGTGGAGTGGCTGGGTATCGAGATCCACCCGGACACCCCTCGTGGCGGGAGGCCCGTCACCGACCTGTTCCGGCAGGACGACGTGGACCGCATGATGAAGCATCTCCGCGCGATGGGCGCTCCCCTCGGGATCATATTCTCGGACATCACCCGGATCTCCAATTCCCGTCTCGCGCTCCAGGCAGGAGCATTCGCCGAAGAACACGGCAGGTTCGACGAGTTGCACGAGGCGCTCTTCCAGGCGTACTTTTCCCAGGGACTGGACATCGGCGACCAGGAGGTCATCATGCAGTTGGGCCAAGACGCCGGCCTGGACCTCGAAACGCTGGGAAAGGCGCTGCAGGAAGGGACTTACCTGCCGAAGCTGAAGCAGGCCCAGGAGGAAGCCTCCCGCCTCGGCGTGACGGGCGTGCCGACGTTCTTTCTGGGCGATGGCAAAGCCCTTGTCGGCGCACAGCCCCTGGAGGTATTTCAGAATATCCTGCGGGCACGGTGAGGGGGCATATGGAAAAACAGGCACTGGACTTTACCGATAAGACCGTCTTCGTGGCAGGCGGTACGAGCGGCATCAATCTGGGCATAGCCGAGGCATTCGCCCTTGCCGGTTCACGGGTTGCCGTTGTCAGCCGGTCGCAGGAAAAAGTAGACGCGGCAGTCAAGACACTATCCGGCCACGGCGCTGAGGCCATAGGGTTCAGCGCCGATGTTCGCGATGTTGACGAGATCAAGGCTGCCCTCGCGGGAGCGCATGAGCGATTCGGCACGATCGATGTGCTCGTGTCGGGTGCGGCAGGCAATTTCCCCGCGCCTGCCCTCGGCATGTCACCAAATGGCTTCAAGGCCGTCGTCGATATCGACCTCCTCGGCACCTTTCATGTGCTCCATTCCGCCTATCCGCACCTGACCCGGCCCGGCGCTTCAATCATCAATATTTCCGCGCCTCAGGCGTTTGTCCCGATGGAACTCCAGGTTCATGTCTGCGCGGCAAAGGCAGGCGTTGATATGGTCACCCGCGTCCTGGCGATGGAATGGGGGCCGGAAGGCATACGGGTCAATTCCGTGGTGCCCGGACCGACGGCCGGCACCGAGGGCATGAAGCGTCTGGCGCCGACGCCGGAGCTCCTGAAGGCCGTGACGGATGCAGTGCCCCTGGGGCGCCTCGGCACACCGATGGATGTTGCCCGTATGGTGATGTTCCTGGCTTCTCCTCTGGCCGACTATGTTACGGGGGCCGTCATCCCCGTTGACGGAGGCTCTTCCGTTGGAGGCGGCAGCTTGATCGGGGCGGGCGTCGAGCAGCCGGAAAGGAAAATACGATGAAGGCCATGCTGGATTTTCTGAAGCACCTGATCAGAATGCCGATAGCGGTGCGTATGTGGGTGGCTGTCCTGATGCTCGTGAACATGGGGGCCTTTTTTTTCCTGCCCCGCGTGGAAGCCTGGGTCGTTCTCGGCGCCCTGGTGCTCGGCGGTGTCCTGCAGGCCCTGATCTTTTCCCGAAAGGGCTTTGTGCGGCTCCTCGGGCTCGGACATGTTCACTGGTTACCCATGTTGGTATGGTTCTACTCGCGAATCGAGACGATCCGCCTTGACCCGGTATTGTTCGGCTGGATACTGCTCCTGACGATGGTGAACGGCATCTCACTCATCATCGACATTGCCGACATTGTCCGTTACCTTCGCGGTGAGAAACACCCGGCAGTGCTGTGAAAAAAAGCTCCGTCAATCGCGAGCCATCGTTCGGCTGTTGCCGGGAAAGCATCGGCGTAAGTGAGGGAACCATGGGGAATGAGCTATTTACATTATTGAAGAAAAAGATTCCGGAAGATGCCGGCATCGTGATCCCTCCCCGGATATTCGAAGACATGGAAGGCGAGCTCGTCGAATACGTTGATGGCCTATCGCTCACCGTACGGTTTCCCGTAAAGGAGCGGTATCAGAATCCCTATGGATTTGTGCAGGGGGGCATCGTGGTGGCCGCTGTTGACAACACAATAGGTCCACTGAGCTTTCTTCTGGCCTTGCCCAGCGTTACATCACAGCTCAACGCAACCTTTATCAGGCCCATAGGTCCTGACCAAAAATACATTACGGTGAAAGCCACGGTCATAGAGAAGACGAAGAAGAACATCCATCTCCAGGCGGATGTCGTGAATGAATCGGGGAAACTCTGCGTCAAATGTTTTGCGAGTTGTACATTCGTCAGTGAGTAGTGCTGATTTTTTTAAGGAGGGGAGTTCTATGAAAGTCACGCTCTATTTCAATGACCCGCCGGGCAAGCGTTGAAAGAATATCGATTCCGTGGTCACGGAACTCAGAAAAAAGTATGGCTTTGATGTTGAGCTTGTCAAGAAAACGGACGTCGGTCTGTTCAAACGTATTGTGCTTCCGAAGTTTCCTGCTCTTACAATTGACGACGATCTGATTTTTGAAGGAAGAGACACAACGGTGGAAGAATTGGAACGTGAAGTGGTGAAGAGGCGGAGTTAGGCGCTTACGCCTATATCATTAACAAAAAATTGTCGATATTTATGGGACAAATCATATGAGGAGAAAGGGGGAAGTGGAGAGAGAGTTGTATCTCCCCCTGCGTCGAAGGAGTAAAGTTTTCCGAGAGAAATCCCGGACGACACGTCGTTACTAAAGAACCAGATTGTATCCTGTACATCCTGTCAGAAAAGAGCTCATTCCGGTGTGTCCGGGTTCGACATAGCGTCAATCCCCATGGAGAGGTGACAGCAAATGAGATGGCATGTTGTTTTTATGTTTCTCGTGCTCCTTCCCTTTGAGCACGTTCGCGCAGGAGAAGCCGACGTGGTAGCCGTCAACGTGAAACAGGGCGGTGACCATACGTATCGATTCGATGTTACCCTGTCCCACAAGGACGAAGGGTGGGACCATTATGCCAACAAGTGGGATGTCCTTGCTCCGGACGGCACGGTCCTCGGCACCCGGACGCTCCACCATCCCCATGTCCATGAGCAGCCCTTCACGCGCAGTCTGTCCGGCGTAAGAATACCCAAGGGCATTCACCGCGTGACGATTCGTGCTCACGACTCGATCCATGCCTATGGGGGAAAAGTGATTACCGTTGACGTGCCTCGATAAGGAATGGTCAGGAATATCATGACGACAGGGGGTTGGAACGAACACGTTCCCCTTCAATTATCGAAGCTTCGGCGTCGGGAGTCACGCCGACGCCGAAGCTTCATAAAAGGCATCCGTTACTTGCCTCTTTTTTCGACCCACCGGAAGATCACCAGATACATAGTCAGAAAAAAAGCGATCACGAACCAGTGGTTCACGCCGAGGGCCTGCGGAAGGGTTATCTTGCCGAAATTTCCCCATCCTGATGAAGCGGCCGGCGCGGCAGCGGAATAGAGTTCAGCCATAATGACGGCGGCTGCGACCATGCCGAGGGCCCCGAAGACGGCGTCCCACCGTCCCTCGCCCGCGGCGCCGCCAGCCGTTCCCGGACAGTAGCCGAGGACGGCCCAGCCGACGCCGAAGATCAGGCCGCCGATGATATTCTTCCCCAGGACCGTCGGCAGCAGGTCGAGCTGTACCAACCCCAGGTCCTTCAAGAGATAGATGCCGATCATGGCGACGATGACGTTCGTGCCCATGAATTTGAAGATCGTGAGATCGATGAGGCGCAGCGCGCCGATCTGTTTGTCAAAGCGCAGGACACGGCCCTTCTGGAGCAGAAAACCGAAGAGCATTCCCGTTATCAATCCATATGCGAGCATGATCATTGTTTCTTACCTCCACCGTACAGGATACGGGCGGTGGCGATGCCCCCCAGGAAAAAGCAGATGATCGCCGTTAATCCACTGGCTGCCAACTGAACGGACCCGCTCAGTCCATGTCCGCTCGTTCACCCGCCGGACAGCCTGGCCCCGAACATGATGATCATGCCGCCGAGGAAGGCGAAGGTGTCGCGTTTGACCCTGCTGGGACCGAATCGCTGCTGCCACATGTCCGGGACCGCCTTCAGCAGGAAACTCCCGGACGTCGTTGATGAGACGAGAGAGCCGAGGAATATCCCGATGACGAACATCCATTCCCAGTCGATTTTCGGAACGTACTTCGTAAAGTAGTCCATTCCGGCGGCCCGCTCAGGGCCGACGAGTTTTTCCAGTATTCCCGCCGTTCGCACAAAGGCGTTCGAAGCGCTGAAATACATGCCCGCGAACCACACGGACAGCGTGAGCAGAAGACCGCCCAGCGCCCCGGCGAAATAGGGGTTCCATCCTCCATCTGCTGTTCTTTGCATGGCATAGTTTCCTTTCATTAAGTCATTAAACACGCTATTGGCCGAGATCTTTGACTTTGACTCAAGTATTTCGGTTAACCACCCTGACGAAAAGCAAGACTTTTTTTGACAGGATTACGGGATTACGGCTGATGAAAGCCATTAATTTCTTATCCAGTTCATCCTGCTATCCTGTCTGAGATTCAGATTTACTTTCACTGGTCTGAGGTCTTGCCTCGATAAAGCAATCTTGCGACCTTACGCCGTCTGACCGGCGCAGTCGCCTGCAGTGGGAATTACTTGATCGGTGTGATCAGGAATCCCCATAATCGCTGATATTTCAGCTCCCGGAATTCCGGCAGCCCCAGGGTGATGGTGTGCGTGTCTTTCCTCGTCCGGAAGGTCCCGAATATCCGATCCCAAACGGACAGGAGGCTCGTGAAATTCGAATTCGTCTCGTTCATTTCGATCGAGTGGTGGACGCGGTGCATGTTCGGCGTCACTATGACAGTGCGCAGCGCGCGGTCGAATTTCTCGGGCACCGCCAGGTTACTGTGGTGAAACAGGGTAGACAGGTTCAGCATGACCTCGAAGAAGACCAGCTGGGCAAAGCTCATCCCCAGCAGTATAACGACGGGCAGTCGGAACAACGTTGAGAGGACCAGCTCGCCGGGATGAAACCTGAGGGCCGTGGTCGTGTCCATCTCGGTGTCCGAGTGATGGGCCCGGTGGAAGAGCCAGAAAAAACTGAAGCGGTGGTTCGCCATGTGCCAGAAGTACATCCAGATGTCGAAGAGCACATAGACGATGACCGTTTCCGCGATCGGGGGGAGCGAGAGCACATGAAGAAGCCCGAAGGAGCGGCTCTCGGCCCAGTTGATCGCCCAGAGCGTCAGCAGGACCAGAGCAAATTTCGTCAGGAGGCTGTTCAGGATCGCGGTGATGATGTGAGGTGCGCCGTGCCTCACCCGTGTCGCGCGGCCCCGGTAATGAGGGAACACGCTTTCGAGCAGAAAGATTATAGCGACTGCCGAGATGATGAGAATCGTTTTTGTTTCCATACGTCTCCTTTCTCATGAACGACGGGCATCGCGAAAAAATCGAAACGCTCCGCGTTCGCGGACAGAACAGTTATGGTGTTTAGATTTGGATGGTACAAGAGTGTCGTACGGCTATTGGTAAGAATGGTTCTTATTCATTTCACCATACTTGATGGCCGTTGATTTGTCAAGTTCTGAAGGCATCATCGAGGCAAACTGTAGCAGTTATGTTCATCTTGTGACACAGACTGTTTGTTCATCTGAAAAAGTGACCTAATAACTGATTCCTGATGCCGGATTCCCGATGCCTGATAACTGGGTGCTGATGCCAGATTCCTGTTTACTGCATACTGACTACTGAGTGCTGACCACTGATTTCTGTTTTCTGTCTCACGTCTGATGTCTGTATTCTGCACTCTGAGGGCTTGCCTCGCGAAGTATTTCCTCTGGACAAGTGGCCGCAGTTATGTTCTAATATTGAATCGATTTAACCATTCATTCCAAAACAGGGAGGCGGATGCAATGAAGGGAGAACATGAAGCAATGGTGACGGTCTCAGAGAATATTCCGAAGAAGGTGGTTGAAGCCGGATCGCGAACTTCCATGCAGATCCTGCTCGGTCCTGATAAGACTCCAAATTTCGCCATGAGATGCTTCACCATTGAGTCCGGCGGCAGTATGCCCAACCACACGAATGCCGTGGAGCACGAGCAGTATGTTTTGGCTGGACGTGCTTCCGTCGGAATCGGGGAACAGGTGCACGAGGTGAAGAAGGGCGATGTTGTGTTCATCCCTGCAGGGCAGCCTCACTGGTACAAAACAGAAGGGAATGAAGCGTTTCAATTCTTGTGCCTGGTGCCGAATCAGCCGGATAAAATCGAAATTCTTGAGAACCGTTGAGCAGAGGAGCACTGCCCGTCTTTCCCGAATGTATGAACGTATTCAGCACTGAAGAACCTCAGGGGAGCGGCCATGCAGTTCAGTGGCCGCTCTCTCCTCCCCGACAACAAACGTTATCTGCAGCAGCCAAAAGATAGTCCAGCCTGCTTCACCAATATGCGCAAAAAACGGTTCGTATTCAGTTTGACAATTCCGGGAAGCTGTTGATGCTGCTCTCTTTACCGGTTCTCTCAAGAGTCGATGCAGTTTTCGGCAGTCTCTTGCAGGATGTTTTCGTCGGTCCTTTGCGAGCGCATACCCTAAAAATACCCTGTCAGGGGTATTGGATTTCAGCATCACCGCTGTCATAATAAAAAAAAGGTATTACGCGCAGAACAACAGTAGTTGCCTTTTGCTGCAGATTGATGACATTCCCGGGGAATCTATTCACTATGAGAACGTATCCTGAGCAAACAAACGATTCTTCCGTCCTGGCATACTATCCTGAGGAGGACACGGACATGAACAGATTCATGAAGTTGGTCGTTTCGGCCTTTTCCGCCGGCTTTTTGTTGTCCGCCTGCAGCCACCTGCAGATCGATTATGAATTCAACACCGGCCAGGCCTTTACCGATATCCAGGGCGCCTTCAGTAACAAGACGTCAGTAACATACCGGGGATATATGTACTATGTCGACCGGTGGCCGGACAAGGCTTCGCTCCCCTGGGACACTGCCACGCTGCACGCTCCGGCTGCCATAAACGGCGACAATGACGTTACGCAGTGCTGGAACCAGGTAGAGGATAACCACCGAACCTTGAACTTTTACTGCGGTGGAGGCGCCACAACGCCTGCCACGCCGCCGGCCGGCACGTACCAGGTGAATGTGCCGCCGAAAACGTTTACCTTTACCGGGGTCACGTCACGGACGATTGACGCCGAACTGAGCAATGTATTTGTGCCTGTCGTGCAACTCACCATGGACGGCAGCGGGAAGATAACGCTCCTTACCTGGCAGTGGTGGAAGAAGACAGGGAGCGTCTGGGCTCAGCCCACGAACAACGAGCTTTCAGCCGCATTAGCAAGCGCTGATTTTGAAATCGGTCGGACCGACTGGGCAGGCGATCCGGCGACGAGCAGGGTCCGCGGCAATATGAATTTGATTACCACCGGTACGGTCGCGCCACCTGCCCAGGCGTTCACGCCCGGCGCGCTCAGGATCCACTATGCCGATGAGGCTAAATATCATTACGGTTTTGAATGGCGCTGAAAAGGAAGGCTGATCTGAGACAGGATTAACAGGATGTATTCACAGAGGCTGCACGATCATAGTGGACCCGGGCTGTCCCGGACTGCGTGGCTTGTCCGGTTCAGAGGAGCCGGAAAAGCGCAGCGAAACGATTGTCGCGCGCTTCGCCTTCTGGAATCCGGACGTCATACTCTGCAAAGACTCTTCGGAAAGAAAAATCCCGGAAAAAAATAACACGGCAGGGGTGTTCATCCCTGCCGTGTTATTATCATGATCATCTATTTATCTGCAGCGCCAGGCTACACGCGTCGTGCCCGGGGCCTGTTGCTGGTGAACCATTCTGACTTGCCGCCCTGCCGCTTTACATCCCGCTTGCTGTCCGAAGACCATTCTCTATCAGTGCCGGATTTTCGGCGACCATCAAAGCTGCGCCGCGGGGACGAAGACGCATTGCGTCCGTATCCACGGGCCGGGGAACTGCTGCTTCCCCGCTTGCCGTCGTATGACCGGTTCCGGCCGGTACCGTTGCTTGAACGGCGCAGCGGCCGCGACGGTTCCAGGCCCGGAATCACGTGCTGCTGCAGGCTCTGGCCGATATACCGCTCGATCCGGACGAGGGAATCAACGTCTCCCGATGAAGCAAAAGAAATAGCCGTTCCTGATGCGCCGGCCCTTCCGGTCCTGCCGATGCGGTGGACGTAATCCTCTGCGCTTTTCGGCAGGTCGTAATTGATCACGTGCGTTATGCCGGAGACGTCGAGGCCGCGTGCGGCCACGTCTGTGGCAACGAGAAGCCGTATCTTGCCCCGGCGCATGTTCATGATCGTCCGGTTGCGCGCGTTCTGGCTCATGTCGCCGTGCAGGGCTTCTGCCCGATGCCCCTTCTGGTATAGTTCCTTTGCCAGGCGATCGGCATTCCGCTTGGTGGCGGAAAAGATGATCGCCCTGGTCATATCGCTGTCGGCGATGAGGTGCCGGAGCATTTCTTTTTTGTGCTGTCCGTCGTCGACAGCGTGGATCCGCTGTTCGATCTGTTCCAGGGTTGTCTTCTTTCCGGTGACTTCCACGCGTACCGGCTTGTTCAGCATACGGCCGGCCAGCTTCGCCATGGCCGGGTCCCAGGTGGCGGTGAACAGGAGCGTCTGGCGCGTTGCCGGTGTTGCCTCGGCGATGCTATTCACCGCCTGGCTGAATCCCATGTCGAGCATCCGGTCGGCTTCGTCGAGAACGAGCATCTCCAGACGGGAAAAGTTGACCCGTCCGCGCTCCATGTGGTCGATGAGGCGTCCCGGCGTGGCCACGACAATGTCCACGGGCCGCGATAAAAGCCGGTTCTGTTCGAAATAGGACACGCCTCCCACGATGGCGCCGCTCTGTATGCGCATGAACTTTCCATAGGTGCGAATCGCATCGCTTACCTGGTTGGCCAGCTCCCGCGTGGGGGTGAGCACGAGGACGCGCGGACCCCTGGATCCGCCCTTGCTCCGTGACGGTGTGCCCAGGCGCTGAAGGGCCGGCAGCACGAATGCAGCGGTCTTGCCGGTGCCGGTCTGGGC
>DMKB01000189.1:0-9160 GCA_003454665.1 Nitrospiraceae bacterium
GATTTTTTTACTGTGCTCACCTGTGGTTACTCGTTCATATGATCGAAGGGAGATTAGCATGGTGAAGGGCGGAAAAAATCAGAAAGGTTTCACACTCATTGAGATCATGGTTGTCGTCATTATTCTCGGGTTGCTGGCCGGCCTGGTTTTGCCCAGGATACTGGGACGCGAGGAAGAGGCGAGGATCACTACGGTAAAGACGCAGATCAGGAACCTGGAAGGCGCCCTCGACGGGTTCAAGCTCGACAATGGTTTTTACCCGTCGACGGAGCAGGGCCTCGATGCCCTGATCCATAAACCCGATTCCGGCCGCGTCCCGCGCAAGTGGAAAGCAGGCGGTTACCTGAAGCCGGCCAGGATCCCCAAGGACCCCTGGGGCAATCCCTATCTCTACTTCTCTCCCGGGAATGAAGGCAGGCAGTATGAGATTATTTCCTACGGCCCCGATGGCGAGCAGGGCGGCGAGGGCGACAGCGCGGACATCGAGAGCTGGAGTATGGAGTAAAAATGCGGAATAGGGAGTGCGGAGTGCGGAGTAAATTACTGGGTTGTGGAATCAAATTTCCGCATTCCGGATCCAGCATTCCGCATTCGAAGGGCTATACGCTGATCGAGCTTGCCGTGGTGATCGTGGTGCTCGGCGTGATGGCGCTTTTCGTGATCCCGCGGCTCGGGGAGATGGGCGAGGCGAACCTGAAGCGGAGCGCCCGTCACCTCACCGGCATGATCCGCTTTCTCCGGGACGATGCCCAGGCAAAGAAACAGATCTACCGGCTCAATTTCGATATCCAGAACAACAGGTACTGGGCCGACGTACTTACCATCACCTCGGACCGGACAGCCGAGTTCAAGCGTCTCCAGTCCCCCCTGGCGAACGAGGCCGGGCTTTCGGGCCGGACAACGTTCCGGGAAGTGCGCGCCGGCAGCCACCCCGACGAGCCCTATGTCCTGTTTACGCCCGACGGATGGGTCGAGAAAACCTCTATCCACCTCCGCGACGGTGATGGCCGGGATTTTACGCTTATCGTGAACCCGCTCACGGGCACTACGGAGCTTTGTGAAGGATATGTTGAGGAACGGTAATCAAAAAAATGCGGAATTCGGATTTCGGAATGCGGACGTAAAGAAGAATGCCGGGCACCCAATGACAAATCCGCACTCTGCACTCCGCACTCCGCAATCGAGAGGCTTTACTCTCCTCGAGGTGATGATCGCCGTGGTCATCCTCGGCATCGTGCTCGTCTCGCTCCTGGGGCTGAACAGCAGGAGCGTCCGGGACGTTGCGCTTGCCGAGCGGATAACGACGGCCACGCTCCTCGCGCAGCGGCTGATGGTGGAGACGCTGTCCGCCGCCTCGCTCACGCCCAAGGAGGACGAGGGCGAGTTCAAGGAAGAAGCGTATGCTGACTACACCTGGAAAAAGACGATCTCCCTCACGCCGCTGATCCCGATCAAAGAGGTGCGCGTCGCGGTCCTCTGGAAAGAAGGGAAGAGAGAAGAGAAGGTGGAGCTGGTGACGTATGAAAAGAAATAGAAGATCGGGATTTACCCTGATCGAGGTGCTTCTGGCCCTTGTTATCCTGGCGATTATCTCCTCCGTCGTCTATTCGAGTTTCTCGACGGCCGGGCAGTCTGTCGAGCACGCAGAGGCGCAGCGGGACAGCACGGACCTGGCGAGGACGCTCATCGCCAAAATGTCCTCTGACCTGAGCAATGCCTTCTGCAGCCCGGGGACGTCAGCGGCGTTACAGAGCAAGACCGTATTCTACGGCAAAAAAGTCGATACCCCGGGAGACGACTCAATCGGGAGGATCGACAGCCTGTTCCTGACAACGCTTACGAACTGGCGCAGCCCGAACTCGAAGGAGATGGACCTCTGGGAGGTCGGGTACTTCTTCAAGGAAAAGCCGGAAGGTGAAGGCTATGTGCTGATGCGCAGGGAAAAGCGGGACCTGACCAAGGACGAGCCGCCCCTCGAGGGCGGGACCGAGTATGCAATAACGGACAAGGTCGAAGAATTGCGGTTACGATATTTTGTGGGTTCGCAATGGAAGGATGAGTCGGGCAGCAGTTCCCCGTGCCGGAATTTCGGCCAGTTGAAAGCAGTAGAGATATCACTCACGATTGCCGGCGGCAGGCAATACATTACGCAGGTAGAGATACCGAAAATTCAACAAATAAGTCCATGAAGATAACGAGGAAACTACGGAACAGCCGAGGTGTTGCGCTCCTGATCGTGCTCCTGGTGACCACCCTCCTGGTGGCGTTCATCTTTGAGTTTGCCTATGGAACGCGGGTGAGCGTGAACGCCGCAATGAACTACCGGGACAGCCAGCGGGCCTATTACCTTGCCCGCTCGGCGGTGGGCTATGTCTGGTGGAACCTCGAAAATATGCCCGACAGTATTCCACATAACGAGTGGCACGTCATCCCGATCATCAGCGCGGGAGACACGGAAGTGCGGGTCAGGTGGGAAGATGAGGGAGGAAAGATCAATGTTTCCACAGTAGGTTCAAATGATACTGATCTGCTTGGCTGGCTTTCACAGTTGTTCTTCGATCTTGGCATCGATCAGGAAGTGCTGAACGTAATGAAAGATCCGGAACACCAAAAATTCGAGATGCTGAGCGAACTTCACCTCATCATGAGTGATGAGGATTACGCAAAGACGGAAAAATATTTTACGATGCATTCCAATCTTGATAACCAAGTAAATGTCGATACGGCGCCATATGAAGTGCTGCGAAGCCTCCTTGGCTTTCGCGGCAAGGATGAAGGCCTCGCCGAGGACATCGTGAACGAGCGGGCGAACGGGCCCATTACCGCTGCGCGGCTGGCGGAGTTAGAATTAGGCGACATGACGACCTACCTTCAGACAGCCGATAGCAAAGCCGATATCAATGAAAAAAAAGTGTCAAAAGTCCATTCTTTTGTGACGATCGGGGAGTATACGAAGCAGATCGAGGCAATAATAGAGTGGGGCAGAGGACAGTTTACCATTAAATACTGGAGGGCCATGTGAGAATTGTCGGCCTGAACATAGATGCGGGCCGCGTTGCAGCGGCAGTGGTGGAGAAGCGGTTCAGGAAGGCCGAGCTGGTGGACTCCTTCAGCATCACCTACACTGCCGAGGCGGACCTCCTGGAGATACTCAGGGAAAAGGCGGCTGAATGGGCCGACGCGCGGATCATCGCGTCTCTTCCCGGCCACCGGTTTACCCAGCGCGTCGTGCACTTTCCCTTCTCCGACCGCAAGCACGTGGAGAAGGCCCTGCCCTTCGAGCTCGAGGATGCCGTGCCTTTCGAGATCGAGGACATGGTCGTCGATCACCTCGTCCTGAGTGACGGCAAGAAGGCAAAAGGAGAAGAGGGCCCGCAAGAAGCATCGGTGCTCGGCATGATTCTCCCGAAGCTCGTGCTCAGACAGCACCTGGAACTGCTGGCGTCGGCGGGGATCGATCCGCAGGTCATCGTGCCGTCCTATCTGGGACTCTATGCCATATCCAGGATGCTGCCTGCCGAAGGCTGCACGCTCTTTATCAGCAACAGGGACCTCTGCGTAAAGAGCAACAACGTGGTGAGGGGGCTCCGGAGTTTTTCCCCTGGCGAATCCACCGCAGGAGTACGGCACACCCTCCAGGCCCTCGAGATCGAGCACAAGGAGCGGGTGGAGAAGGCCTTTCTCCTGTCCGAAGACAGCGGTGTCGCATCCTCCCTCGCCGGAATCGGCATTCCCTTCGAAGAGATCATGCCCGAGCTCGGCGGGAACAAGCCTGAAGACGCCCTGAGCCTGGGGCTCGCCCTGTCGGACCAGGTCGNNCCCGCCGCAAGAGGCTCACCCTCGCCATAGCCGCCGGGGCAGCAGCAGTGCTCTTTGTCGTGAATATGGGGGTAAAATATTATATTGTCCGGTCCACCTACGGCAGACTCGACCGGGCAATCAATGAACTCTACCGTAAGACCTTTCCCGAGGCAAAGGCGGTGCAGGATCCCGTTCGTGAGATGCGCGACAAGCTCCAGGCCGCGAAAAAGAAATTCGGCGTCCTGGGAAGCGGCTCTTCGGCCCTCGATGTGATGAAAGCGGTTACCGAGGGAGTTCCGAAGGAAGTGCGGGTGAATTTCTTCGAGTTCAGGCTCGAGGGGGAGCGGCTGAAGCTTCGCGGTGAGGCCCAGTCCTTCGAGGCCGTCGACAAGGTCAAGGCGGAGCTCGAGAAGGCAGAGCCCTTCGCCGAAGTGGTGGTCAAGAACACGAGGATGGGCGTGCAGAACAAGGTGAAGTTCCGGATGGAGATCAAGCTGAAGCAGGAAGTTTAACGTAAAGAATATGTTAGCCACGAATTAGCACGAATGAACGCGAATTTAAAAGCCAGACGAGATGGTAGATAAAAGATAGATGAGCGGTTTGGCATTGTGTGCTCATCGGTGGTTGCAACTACCGGTATTTCTATGAAACTTGACACACGAGAAAAGAAAATAGTTATCTTCGGCGGGGCGGCGGCGGCCGTTATTCTGCTTTATTTATTGGTCCTTGCCCCGATAAGCAAAGACCTGGGCCGCAAGAGAGACTCGATCCCGAAAAAGGAGCAGCAGCTTGTGGAGATGCGGCGGCAGCGGGAGCAGTATCTCGAGCTGAAGCAGCGCCTGCAGCAGGTACAGGCAGCGGCGGCGAAGCGGGGCCCCATCCTGACGGAAATAGAGAATATCACGAGGCGGGCGAACCTGAGCAGCAAGATCGTATCGCTTAAGCCCCAGGCCGGTGTGGAAGCAGAAGGGTTCAAGGAAAATGTCGTGCAGATCAGGCTCAAGAACGTCAGCCTCTACGACATTGTGAACTATGTGTACAGGCTCGAAAAAGCAACGCTCCGGATCAGGAAGCTCTATTTCAAGCCCCGTTTCGACAATCCGAAACTCCTGAATTCGACAATCCTCGTTTCGAGCGCCGAGTAGGATATGCGAGTAGAACATGATCGATAGGAAGATACTCATCAGAAGACTGTTATTCGCCGGGTATTTTGTTCTGGCGTTCTTTTTATTTCTCCTCCTCCTCTTTCCCTTCGACCGGATAAAGTCCCGCCTCGAGACCGAGGTCCGCAACAGGACGCCGCTGGAGCTGCATATCACCGGCATTTCACCGCGGTTTTTCAACCGGTTTGTGCTGAGTGATGTTGTCGTGTCCGACGGGAAGGGCAGGGTCCTGTTCGAGAGCCAGTCGATATACACAAAAGTCTCGATCTGCGGACTGCTGCGCGGGCTGCTTGCGGTGAGCGTGGATGCCGAGGCCTACGGCGGTGAGCTGCTCGTCTCAGCGCGGCAGGAGAGCAAAGAGCAGTCAATCAGCATCGACGCCAATGAGCTGGACATCGGCGCCTATGCCCTGCTGAAGGACCTCGGGGTAAAGGTCTCGGGAAAGCTCGGCGGCACCTTCGAGATGACCGGGAACTCCGGCAAGGGAAGGCTGTGGGCTAAGGACCTGGCGACGCGGGAGCTGACGGTCCAGGGGTTTCCCCTGCCGGATCTTGATTTCTCACGGGGGTGGCTGGAGGCGGAGTTGAAAGGCGACCGGGCCACGGTGAAGAAGCTGGAACTTGAAGGCAAGGACCTGAAACTCAGGGTCACGGGAAGCGTGATACTCCGGCAGCGCGGTACCCTCAACCTTATCGTCAAGGTGAAACCGTCCGAGCTCATGGCCCGGGAGCAGGCGCTGGTTTTTTCCATGCTGAAGAACCGGGACGCCGAAGGCTTTTATCAGTTTACCCTCGGCGGGACGCTTGACAAGCCTGTGCCGAGACTGTGATTTGTGGAGTGACAGGAGTCAGAATACAGATAACAGACGTGAGACAACAGAAGGCAGACTGAAGCAACAGAAAACGGCGATCCGGAATCGGGCATCAGAAAAAAGTATACAGCAAACAGTAGACAGAGTACAGACAACAGATCACAGAATTACTCCGAATCTCATCCTGTCTGAATGCTTTTTCTTTTCTCTGCGTCCCAAGTGGCCGCTTCTGGTTCTGGGCTATTTGCGCCTCTGCGAGAGATAAAAGTTTTCAGTCTTTCAAGCTTTTGGTTGTATCCGATTTTTCTGCGGAAATCTGCGGCCAATTGCCGTTTTTCAGTGTTCGTTTATGGATTGATTCTTTTACGGGATTAAAACTGGAAGAGAAATCGCGCGTACGCCCCGTGCCGCGTGACCTCGGCCCAGTCCAGATCAGCCGTCGCTTTTGGGCCATTGGAAGGGTACACCGTGTATGTTCCGTCTTTTGCCTTAAGATGGAGGTACCGGTATCCTGCTCCGAAGTTTACTCTTTTGGTGATCAGGAAGGTAAGTCCCAGCTTTGCCTCAAACCCGAAGCCAAGAGACAAATGAGTAAAGCTTGGGGCAGCAGTCCTGAAACTGGTCCCGGCGCGTAGGTTCCAGAAACCTTCGCCGTAGTACACGGTAACAGGATACAAGGACAGCGAGCCGTTGAGTGACAGCCGTTTTAGTGTATTCCACTCATACAGCGTACCGATCTTCAAGGCTGTCCAGTAGAAATCGTAGGTAGAGTCAAGGCCGGTCAAAACAGTCCCAACGAGCGGGAATGAATCGCCATTAAACGTGCCTGAGATTGTCTGCACGCCGTTCCGCATTCTGAGCCGGTCTTCGTAATGCAGAAATCCTACAATAAGGCCCCAGGGATTGCTTGTCCGGTTTCTGCGGCGATAGGCGTTGATCTCGAGCAGCAGGACGTCGCCGGACAGGTCCTGCTTGGACTGGGAAAAAACATCCACGCCGCCTGAGAGAGGAAAAAATCGGTCTGTGTCCGTGCCCTGGCCGCTGTTGATGTTTCCGATGCCGAGTGCCGCCTCGAGGGACCAGTCGCTGCCGAGGGGCCGGGAACCTTTGAGAATGGTGATGGGGCTGTTGATCCGCTCGAAGGTGAGTTCAGATTCGACCTTGCCGGGGCCGCTCGAACCGCTGTTCGAGAATGAAATCTGCCAGCCTGCGTCGGCTCGTGAAAACCATTCCTCGATGGCGAACGACCATTTTCCATTCTCGTTCTGTTCTTCGGCAAGAGCGGGTATGGGCGGGGAGAAGCAGGCAAGGAAAGAAAGCACAAGAAAATAATTTGTGACTTTGCTCATCTGCTCCTCGTCTGAGCGCGCTGATTATGCAGAAAAAAGGGCATATTATTGCACAAAAAATAAGAAGGGGCAAAGACATGAGCCTGTTTTCGTGACTCACGGCCTTGCCCCATAGCATTTAAGCGTTATGTAAAGCTACGCGAATGCTGAAACAGCCTCAGAACCTGAATGCCAGGTCCAGAGACGCCTGGAATTCCTCCTCCTGGAAATCATAAGCCCCTGCCAGGTCCGCGCGGAAGAAAAAGACCCGCATGCCGACGCCTGCCGTGTAGACAAGGTTGGCGTCGCTGTCGGCCATATTCTTGTACAGGCCGCCCCGGATGCTTACGACCTCGGAAGGAAGGGTAAGTTCCAGTCCTGCTGCCGCGGTCTGGTCTTCGTAGCCGGGGATGCCCACGCTCTCGTTCTTGGTGATGTCGTAGTCCGCTGCAATGGTCACATTCTTGAAAGGGTTCCATGCGAAGCCGGCACGGATTTGGGGCTCAAGTTCTATTTCCTTTGTCCGGGGTACTATTGCTACATCATTTGCCGGCTGCTTCTCCGCATACTGCCCCTGGATAGGAAAGGATGGAGAGTTCAGGTACCTTCCCACGACACCGATGCTGAAAGTGTCGGATGTTTTAATAAGTATACCGGCATCGAATGATGGTTCCTCGCTACTGGTTTCACTGGCATCGAGACTATCTACAAAAGTATCAAAGTTATTGGATCCGACATACTCCGAATGCACAAAGGTGCTCGCGTATACCATTTTTGCATTCGCTCCGATGAAAACTTTTTCGCCCAGAGACGTTGCAAATGTAAACGTTGGCTCTACAGCTCCGATGCCGACTCCTGTAAGAGCGGTATTATTAACACCTACGAATGGTGAAGGACCGACAGTAGGGCTGACATTTAGGGTGTCCACCGTGGGGTAGATTCCCCCGTATATCAGGCCGAGGGTACTGAACGCCATAGCGGAATTTCCCATGGGTATGGAGATCATGAGCCCAAGAGAGGAATCAAGATCAGTGCCATTGTTCGGTTGGTCGAGGTCGTTGATTAACTGTATCAGTTCATTTATCGCATTAACGTCGCCCCCACCCGCCGCAGCATAAATGTCATTAATTCTGTTCCACGTTTCCTCGATTTCCATGTTGTCGCGGAGTCCCACTCCTACGGGTACCCGGATTTCGACTTTCTTGAAATCCGCCAGTGCCGCGGGATTCCAGTAGACCGCCGACGAGTCGTTCACCGCAGCCACGGATGCGCCACCCATGCCGAGGGCGCGCGGGCCGAGAATGGAGAAAGGCGCGGCCTGCGAAAGGGCAGGTGCCATGACGAGTGCAACGGCCATGAGTATAATAAACTTTCTTTTCATAGAGTTATCCTCCTTAAGATACGCTACAGCTTTCTAAAAGATAGCATGGGAATCACATTTGTCAAGCTTTGGTATGATTATTATTTGTGTGAAATGAACAGGTTGGGTAATATTACCCAAAATGCTCGCCTCCTGTGCGTAGTCTCGACAAGCCCGCATTCATTGTGGTCAAGCCGTGAAGAGACATAGGTTTCGAAGGAGGCTCGAAATTCCAAATCCCAAAAGGCAAATCCCAAATAATAGTCAAATATAAAAAAATCCAAAGTTCAAATCAATGTCAAATATCAAAGTGCAAAATGTATGACTCAGGATGCCTGATGCCGGATTCCCGATTCCTGATCCCGGATAGACGATCACAATTTTCTGTTGCATCAGTCTGTCTTCTGTTGTCTCATGTCTGCATTCTGTCTATTGCTAAATAACACTTTGACAATCTTTGGGCGTTGCCATACAATGCCTTCATTATGAAAGCAAAGGTCAAAACCGTTTACATCTGCCAGTCCTGCGGCACGCAGTCTCCGCGGTGGATGGGCAAATGCCCGGACTGCGGCCAGTGGAACACCATGGTGGAGGAGCGGCTCGAAAAAACCCGGGGGATAGGCGCCTCTGCTCAACGGGAAAAGTCCGAGCCTCTCCTGCTCGATGATATCCAGGCGCGGGATGAAGACCGCTTCGC
>DMKB01000189.1:9220-9765 GCA_003454665.1 Nitrospiraceae bacterium
GATCGGCGGCGATCCGGGCATCGGGAAGTCTACCCTCGTTCTCCAGATGCTGCGGCAGGTATCGGAGCTGCGCGGCACGGCCCTCTATGTCTCAGGAGAGGAGTCGCCGGGCCAGATAAAGATGCGGGCCCACCGGCTGGGAGTCAAGGCCGGGAACCTGTATGTCCTGGCTGAAACCGCCCTTGAAGAGATTGTTCATGCGGCTACGGAACTGCAGCCCCAGGTCCTCGTCGTTGATTCAGTGCAAACGGTCTTTACCGGCGAGCTTCCTTCAGCGCCGGGCTGCGTGGGGCAGGTGCGGGAAGTATCGGGCAGGCTGATGCTCCACGCCAAGCAGACGGGCATCCCCACTTTTCTTATCGGCCACGTGACAAAGGACGGCGCCATTGCCGGGCCCCGCGTCCTCGAACATATCGTCGATACGGTCCTCTATTTCGAAGGGGACCGCGGCCACGCGTTCCGCATCCTCCGGACTGTCAAAAACCGTTTCGGCTCGACGAACGAGATCGGCGTGTTCGAGATGAAGGACTCAGGGCTCGCGGAAG
>DMKB01000219.1 GCA_003454665.1 Nitrospiraceae bacterium
GAAGAGCAAACGCTTCACCCGGATCCTGAGCATCGGGATCGGCGGCTCGGCCCTGGGCCCGCAGTTCGTCGCCCATGCCCTCGGCTCGTCGTCGGACAGCATGAAGCCCTATTTCCTCGATAACACCGATCCTGACGGCATGGACCTCGTGCTGGGTAAAATCGGGGACGATCTCACCGAGACATTGACCATCGTCATCTCGAAGAGCGGCGGGACTACGGAGACGAGAAACGGCATGCTCGAGGCTGCCGCGGCCTACGAGAAGGCAGGCCTGACATTCGAGAAACATACCGTGGCCATCACCGGAGCAGGCAGCAAACTGGACACGATAGCCACCAACGGTAACTGGCTGGCCCGGTTCCCCATGTGGGACTGGGTCGGCGGGAGAACATCGGAGCTGTCCGCTGTCGGTCTGCTCCCTGCAGCTTTGCAGGGACTGGATATAGATGGAATGCTCGAAGGAGCAGCCCGTTGTGACGAGATAACGCGCAGCAAGGACAGCCGCTCGAATCCGGCGGCGCTCCTTGCCCTTGCCTGGCATCATGCAACGAGCGGCAGGGGCAGGAAAGACATGGTCATCCTTCCCTATCGGGACCGCCTGCAGCTCCTGTCCAAATACCTCCAGCAGCTCATCATGGAGTCGCTGGGCAAGGAAAAAGACCTCGACGGCAAGACGGTGAACCAGGGGATCGCCGTGTACGGCAACAAGGGGACCACGGACCAGCATGCCTACGTTCAGCAGCTGCGTGAGGGAGTAAACAACTTCTTCGCTACCTTCATCGAGGTGCTGAGAGACCGCGGTGGGGAATCGATCGAGGTGGAACCAGGGTTCACGAGCGGCGATTATCTGAGCGCCTTTCTCCAGGGAACGCGAAGGGCCTTGCACGAGAACAACCGCGAGTCCGTCACGATCACTATCGAAACGCTCGATCCGCAATCCCTGGGAGCGCTCATCGCCCTGTACGAAAGGGCCGTGGGTTTCTACGCCTCCCTCGTGAACATCAATGCCTACCACCAGCCCGGCGTGGAAGCCGGCAAGAAAATGGCAGCCGCGATCATCGGTCTGCAGAAGAAAGCGCTTGCATACCTGGGCGAACACTCCGGCACGTCATACTCTGCAGAAGAAATTGCCAAAGCCATCAACGAAGAAGACAACACCGAGTATATCTTCAAGATCCTCGAACATGCAAGCTTGAATACAGACCACAAAGTGAAAAAAGTCCCTGGAAAAACTCCTGTTGAATCACGATACGAAGCAACGGTATGACGATTTCTTTCAATGCCGTTGGGCAAAAAACTGAGTTATTAATTGTTGGTCTTCCGGGTTTGGGTCGGTTTTTCCCTTAGTTGATGTGGAGGGATATGGCTTTTTCTTTTTTTGCACATCCCCTTCGCGTCCTGTACGAAATTCTTGACCCGTCTAAGGCCACGTCCACTCGNNCCCGCTTGAGCGGGACCTCAGACAAGCGCGTTCGCCCTGCGGGACGTTTCCTTAGGCCAAGGCGGGTGCCCCAAGAATTTCCGTAGGGCCGCTTCCGGGGACGTGCGGGCTTGGGTAAAGCGTTACGCCTAGGCTTATTGCCTTACCCCATGCGAAAATTTAGGTGTGCGACCGAGCACGGAGTAAAGGCGTTTTCAGCTGGGCGCCCTTCGTTGGGTCACCTTTCTTGGGCGCGCAAGAAAGGTGACGAAATGGTATAGACTATTTTGAGACCATAAATGCCAGCTCAGGACCGCAGTCCTGCAAATAGCAGAAACGCGGCAGACCCCGTCGAGGTCACCTTTTGCTTCCCTCCCCTTTCACCAGAGCGTCCTTTTCCTTCCTCGATAGTGACTTCACTGCGTACTCCCGTGCAAGCGCCGATGACCGGCTGCCACACGATTCCCTGTAGACCAGTCTCACCGGAAGACGGCTCCTCGTATAGCGTGATGCCGTGCCCTCGCTATGCTGCCTGAGCCGCCGCTCAAGGTCATTCGTGATCCCCGTATACAGGGAGCCGTCGTTGCACTTTAACATATAGAGATACCATGTTGCTTCATCGCTTCGTTTTGCACGTCTCCGCTTCTTCATCACCGTCATATTCGTTCCCGGCAGCTCATTCTCTGCTATAACTTTTTAAGACTTGATAATTTCTGATAGTCAGTAAAAGCTAATTGAAAATAAAGGCTACTTGATAAGAACAGTTAAATGTTGACAGAACCATTTTTTGTAGTAAGATTAAATTAATTACTATGTGCGGCGTCGAGCGAATGCCCCCCGACTCCGACAACGGCCCGAGCGGATGGGAGCCGGGACAAACTATAATAATTATAATATATAAAAAATTCATCAACGAGAAAAAAAATTAGCTATAATTAGTAACGGTGGAACAGAGTATATGAGTGGAGATAAGGCACCCATGGACATTATGCGATGATCTGCAATAATCTGGCCCAACCTGAGACGCGAAATCGCGAAGGAGGTGATACCGGGACTCATGTATGAAGCGACGGGGTTTTCGTATTTTTGATTATCAGAAGGACATCCAGCTCTTTCATTGAAATGCAGTTCAGGACAGTGATCACGGGAATGTGGTCAGGGAATTCGAGTGCACTGAATCAGGTATCAACATTTCTGAGGAGGAATACAGATGAAAAGAATGCTCCAGAAGGTCTTTCTCGTTGCCGCGGCGTTCGTATTCAGTTTCGCCCTGCTTTCCGCAGACGCGCTGGCGGCGAAAAAGAAAATCGGTATACTGCTGTGGAGTGAAGCCGGGCACTACCTCGAAGGCAGAGAAGGCATTATCGAGATTCTGACCAAGAAGGGCTTCGGCAACGCCGATATCACCGAGAAAAACGCAAAGGGAAACAAGGCAGCGGCCGCCGCGATCGTAGAGGAATTTGCCGCCGCCAAGATGGACCTGGTCATCACGCTTGGAACGACGGCGACGGTGATTGCATCAAAACGGATCACCGACATACCCATTGTCTTCTGCCTCGTCTTCGATCCTGTCAAAGCAAAGGTGGCCAAAAGCTGGAAAAGCTCAGGCAACAACACCACGGGCACCAGCTCCATGGTCTCCATGTATGAACTCGTCGCCCGGACGAAAGAACTCACGCCGGTGAAAACAATGGGGGTCCTGTACACCCCGGGCCAGAAGAACTCCGTCATTCAGTTAAAAGGGGTCCAGGCCGTACAGAAAAAACACCGCATGAAGGTCGTCGCAATACCGATCAAGACGAAGAAAGACGTGAGTGTTCTGCTCCCCCGGGCCATTAAGCGGGTCGACGCCCTCTATCTCTCGGGCAGCAGCACCATACTGGCTGAGATTCCCGCGATCGTTGAAATCGCCTCGAAGGTCAAGAAGGTCACCGTGGCCCATGTCGGCAAAACCGCAGACAAGGGCGTGCTCATTGCCGTCTATGGAAACGCCCGCAAGAACGGCCGCCTTGCCGGAGAAAAGGCCGTAAAAGTACTCAAGGGAAAGAAGCCGTCGAAGATCAAGATCGAACCGTTGAGCGAATTTGAAATTTCCCTGAACAAAAAGACGGCGGAGAAGGGCGGCTTCACGATTCCGTCATCCTTCATGAAAAAAGTAACGAAAGTAATCGAATAGAGATCTACGAAAGGCCCGAAAGACGGAGAGGTAAGGAGGCACCGTATGTTCAAGAAAAAAATCAAGCGCAGCATTCAGGTTAAATTTCTAGGCGTTATCTTCGGCATTCTCGTCATCGCGTCGATCGCCTCAAGCATCGTGATCGCCCAGAGTGAGCGCGCCATGCTCAAGCAATCCCTGGCGGACAAGGGACAGGGACTTGCGGCCTACATGGCCAAGCTCAGTACGGACCCGCTCATCATGAACGACACCGTTCTGCTTGATGAGATCGTCAGCGAGGTCCTGAACGACGAAGAGATCGTCTATGCAACGATCATTACTCCGGAAGGAAACCTCCTTACCTCTCTTTTCTCGAGCCTCAATTACCGTTTGCCTGAAGTCGAATCCGTCACCGCCGGCCTGCCGGAAGACGCCGATCTTCCGGCCACCATCGCGGCAGTCAAGAAAGAAGGCTTCATCGTAGAGCTTTCCGTGCCCGTGTCCACCGTAGATGGCGATGCTGCTATCGGCTCAGTGCTCGTCGGGATGTCGAAAAAGAAGATAGACCGCCAGATCGTGAAAACCATAGGCTTCGTCGCCATGGTAAACCTGGCGACGGCCTTTGTCCTCGGGATCGTCTTGTTCGGGGCCACAAAACAAATTATCCTGAGCCCTATCGGCAAACTTATCGGCACGTCCAAGGAAGTCGCCTCAGGTGACCTCAGCCAGACCGTCGAGATAAAAGCAAACGACGAGTTCGGGGAATTGGGAGGAGCAACGAACAAGATGGTTGCCGATCTCAAGAAACTAATCACCAATATCCGCCAGACCTCGGCGCAAACCGCGTCGAGCGCCGAGCAGATCGCCGCCAGCTCCCGGCAGGTGAAGCAGGGGGCGATGACAACCTCCCAGGCCGCGGAAGAGACGCTGTCGTCCATGGAAGAGATGGCCGCCTCGATCCAGAGCGTGGGCAAGAACGCCGAAGCGCTCTCGACGAACGTGCAGGAGACGTCGGGATCGGTAACGCAGATGATGTCGTCCGTGGAAAACGTCGCGAAGAACATGGATTCCCTGGCATCGAGCGTGTCGGAAACGTCGTCCACGGTGGAGCAGATGACGGTGACGACGGACCAGGTCGCCAGGAACATGGACACGCTGGCCGCAAGCGTGACCGGGACATCGACGACCGTCGAAGAGATGACCGTATCGATCGATCAGGTGGCAAAAGGGACGGAAAACCTCGCCCGCGTCGTCCAGAATACCGCTGCGAAAGTAGAGGAGATGGCCAGGTCCACGGAAGACATGGGCCGGCATATCCAGGATGCGGGAACCATCTCGCAGCGCTCAGTGTCCGAAGCCAAGGAAGGCGGCGAGGCCCTGTCGCGGGCATTCAGCGGGATGAAGAGCATCTCGGCAACCATGGGCAGCACCGCCTCGCTCATCCAGCATCTCGGCAAGAGCTCCCAGGAGATCGGGAAGATCGTCGAGGTGATCGAAGAGATCGCCGACCAGACGAATCTTTTAGCATTGAACGCCGCCATCGAGGCGGCCCGGGCCGGCGATGCGGGCCGCGGGTTCGCCGTGGTCGCCGAAGAAGTGCGGAAGCTCGCCGAGCGGAGCATGAAAGCCACGCAGGAAATCGGCGATGTCATCAGGCAAGTCCAGGCAGAGACGCAGGACGCCGTCCAGAGCACGGAAGCGGGCAGCCGTGAGGCAGCGTCATCCATGGAGATGGCCGATCGGGCATCGGAGGCGCTCCGCCGCATTATCGAGGGCGTGGAAAAGACGGACCAGATCATGGGTATGATCACGAAGGCCACGGCAGAGCAGATCGCCGGGAGCAAGGCAGTGCTGACCAATGTGGAGACCATGCGAACGTCGAGCGACGAGGTGAACAAGGCCATGGCCGAGCAGGCGTCGGGCGGGCAGCAGGTCCGGCAGGCCATCGAAGAGATGAACAAGCTGACGCAGCAGGTTGCCAAGTCCGTGCGCGAGCAGGCGGCCGGCGGCCGCCAGATCCGGATGGCCGTGGAGACCATGAACCGGATCATGCAGGAAGTGAGCCAGGCCGCGCGCGAGCAGGCTGCCGGGAGCCGGCAGATCACGGGCGCCGTGGACAGCATGAACCAGATGACGCAGCAGGTGACGGTTGCCACGTCGGAGCAGAAGCGCGGCGGCGACCTGGTGGTGAAGTCCACGGAGAACATCAGCACCATCGCCCGGGAGAACCTGGTGGCCGTGGACCAGATGGCCAAATCCTCGGAGGAGCTCGAAGAAGTGGCCCAGGCACTGATGCAGGAAGTGGCGAGCTTTAAGTTCTAGAGAGGGTGTGCGCGTAGGCAGGCAGGCACGATCAGGGAAATATCATCCCGAGAGAGGAAAGGAGGGATAGGGAAAGGGTGCTCGTGTAAAAACGGATATTCGTATGCGGCAGTTCGCCGCACCGTTACAGCAAAAAATCATAGGAGGAGCAAATGAAAAAGTATTCGTCTTCGATGAACGTACGAACGTTTACGTTGGGGGTCGTGGTTGCAGCTCTTGCTTTTGGGCTTTTCCCTTCTCTGTCAGAGGCATCTGAATTCAGGATTGTTATTATGCAGGACAAAAAGGGAGCGGCCAAGAAGTACCGGCCCCTGGTGCCCTATTTCAACAAAAAGGGGATTGATATTGCTTTTGTCGGAGCTTCCAGTTATACCGTTGCCGCCAAGATGTTTGCATCGGGAAAAGCAGATGCCATGTTCAGTGGGTCCGGGGTCGCCGGTACCATGATCATCAAGGGCGTGGCATACCCGGCCGTGAGGCCGCTTGCGAAGGATGGGTCCAGCACGTACTGGGCTGTCGTTCTTGCGCCGAAGGGATCAGCCAGATATACGGGCTCATCAGCCTATTTCAGGGGGAAAACGGCAATATTTTGCTCCCTTGCCTCGTCAGGTGAATTCTATTTCCGGTCCGTGGGAGGGCATAAGACCGCCAAAAGCATGAAAAAGGCCGCCTCACACGGTGACGCCATAGATGCGCTTGCGAGAGGCGTGGCCGATGTGGCAATTGTCAAAAACAGGGTTTGGGACTCGATGCGAAAAAAATATCGAGGCCTTGAAGTCGTTGGTAGTGACTTAGGTGAAAATCCCAACGGGACCTTGATAATTTCAAAAAAAGTAAATCTCAAACTCACCCGGAAGGTCACCTCTCTGTTTTTGAATATAACGACGGATTCCACATCAGAAGCTCAAAAGATGCGCGAGAAGATGAAGATAATAGGGTATCTCAGAACGACAAGGAAAAATTTCAGCCATACGTTGTCCCTGTTGAAACAGGCCGGCGTAAACAAGAAATTCAATTTCGCATTCTAGTGTCAACGGGATAGAGTCGGCAGGGACAGGTATTTTGACGGTCCCTGCTGGCTAGAAGTCGAAACAGGATCCACCGCAGGTGGTGTAAAACACCCTGAGATGCTGGGGAATAGCATGCTGAACATTTCATGAGAGCAAGGCAGGAGAATGGCCATGGCTGTACAGAAAGCGGTCGCGAATATCGCGAGCAAAGAGAACAAGAAAAGTGACACCAACAAGAAGAGAAAGAAGCCGCCCATGGAGAAAACTCCTTCATCGGAGATCGCATCAAAAGATGAGGGGCCAGGGTCCAGGGTCCAGGGGCAAGGAGAAGACAGAAACAATCAGGAGCTATGCGGGATATCTCAGCATGCTCTTGGTCCTGAACCGGAAACACAGGACAGCGGCCCGCAGGTTCACCTGGTAACCTTTACCCTGGAGAAGGAGGAGTTTGCCGTAGATATAGACCGGGTGCAGGAGATCATCCGGGTGGGGCAGATCACGCCCGTCCCGAACACGCCGGAATTCATCGATGGCGTGATCAACCTCCGCGGCAAGGTCATTCCCGTGTTCAATCTCCGCAGGCGGCTGAATCTGGCTGAAGGGGCACTGACGAAGCATTCCCGCATCATGATCGTGGAAACGAAAACCCGGGTCCTGGGCATGCTCGTCGACGCCGTGCAGCAGGTCCTGTGGCTGCCGGCAGCGTCGGTTGAGGCGCCGCCCGAAGAGGCCGGGAGGACCACGGCAAAGGTGAAGGGCATCGGAAAGCTTGAGTCCCGGCTGATCATGCTGATGGACCTGGACCGGGTGCTGGCAAAAGAGGCCCAGCCGGCTGCGGCGTGACAACGGGAACAGCGGTGGTAAGAATTGCCGCGTGGCAGTGAGAGAGTGATTAACTTAGGGGCGAGGCATGAAAACGATCCTTTTAGTAGATGATGAACTTGAATGCCTGCGGTGCCTT
>DMKB01000229.1 GCA_003454665.1 Nitrospiraceae bacterium
GCAGTCTTCTTCTGAAACGTGAGGAGAGAGGTCTGTATATGCGTGCTTTCATACTACTCGGAATCAAGGAGGTCTCTCATGGCTAAAAAAGCCAAGGCAAAGGCCCGTTCATCCGCAAAAAAGAAGGCGGTAAAAAAACCGGTGGGGAAAAAAGCGGCCAAAAAGAAAGCCGGCAAGAAGAAAGCGGTCGCTAAAAAGAAGGCGGCAAAGAAGCCCGCCAAAAAGAAAGCGGCCAAAAAATCGGCCAGGAAAAAAACACCGGTAAAAGCCAAGACAGCTCCCCGGAGCGTAGGAGCGGCACAACCTACCATCGTAGAACCGGGCCCGCAGCCCGTCGGCATTCCTTCTGTAGAAGAGCCGGCAGAGCATGAGCAGGCTGTAGGCACCGTGACGCATTATTACAGCCATTTGGAAGTCGCCGTCGTCCAGCTCAACACGGGGACCCTGAGCGTTGGAAATACCATCAGAATAAAAGGACATACCACGGACTTTACCCAGCAGGTGGAGTCCATGGAATATGAGCACGGGCACATAGACCAGGCCTCAGCTGGCCAGAGTTTCGGCCTCCGGGTCAAGGAACACGCCCGGGAGCACGATATTGTCTATCTCGTGAAATAGCAGACTGACGCGATAGACGTTTTTTTAGACAGGATTAACAGGATTTTTTTGAAAAGCTATTTAAGGGGTTTTATCCTGCCTATGGCCTTTCGGCTATACATCCTGTCTCAACATGTTTCCAGCGCAGGTCATAACGCCTGCGCTGTGTTGTTTTGTCCGTCAGGAACGTGAAGGAGCGCGCCCATCCCCGCCGTACACGGCAACATAGCCGGTCTGAAACCGGCGCAAATTCGGAAGCTCGAACGTCTGTATCGTCGAAGAACGCCTCCTGACGCGGTCATCACTCCCGAGATCGCCCGCACCATGAGTGAAGCGTCCGCAGACGTGGGACGACAGGTCGGCCTCATCATTGACCGCGCCGGCAACATGCGGGACGTGCTCGTGGGGACTGACCGGGACATTCTGATCCCGGACCTCTCCGCATACCGCCTCGGCAGCAGACGGCTTCGCGGCGTGCGGTTCATTCATACCCACCTGAAGGACCAGCCCCTGAACCGGGAAGACCTTACCGACCTGGCGCTGCTCCGCCTCGATATGATCGCCGCCGTCACCGTTGCGGCAGGTGGACTCCCCGGTACCATTTCGATCGCCCACATGCTCCCCCCGAATCCCGAAGAACGCTTATACGAGGTCCTGCCGCCCCGGGCAGTGCATGCCCTTGACATGGATGCGGCCGGATTCATCACGGAACTGGAACGCGAAATGGAGCGTGCCCAGGCCGTGCGCACGATCGAAAAGCATGACCGCGCCATACTCGTGAGCGCTTCGAAAAAAAGCAGGGCTTCCCAGGAAGAGTCTCTCGAAGAGCTCAAGGAACTCGCCCGCTCCGACGACATCCAGTTCCTCGACGCCGTTGTCCAGCGGCCCCACGAAATCAATCCGCGGTACCTGCTGGGGGAAGGCAAGCTCAAGGACCTTATTATCCGCGCCCAGCAGCTCGGAGCGAACCTCCTCGTCTTCAACCAGGACCTCTCCCCTGCCCAGGTGAAGGCCATCGGCGATATCACCGAAATGCGAGTGATCGACCGTACGCAGCTGATTCTCGACATCTTCGCGCGCAGGGCCCACAGCGGGGACGGTAAAGTGCAGGTGGAACTGGCCCAGCTCAAGTACCGCCTTCCCCGTCTGTCTGAACGGTCCACGGCGCTCTCCCGGCTGACCGGCGGCATCGGCGGCAGAGGGCCCGGAGAAACACGGCTCGAGATCGACATGCGGCGGGCGCGGGACAAAATCCGCAGGCTGGAGAAAGAGCTGAAGTCACTGGGAAAAGGGAGGCAGCAGCGGCGAAGCAAGCGCGTGAAGCGGGAAATCCCCATCGTATCCATAGCCGGCTACACGAACGCCGGGAAGTCCACACTCTTTAACAGCCTGACCAAATCGGCGGTCACAACGGAAAACCTGCTCTTCGCCACCCTCGACACGGCAACGCGCAGGCTCCGGTTCCCCCGGGACCGCGAGGTCGTCATTACCGACACCGTAGGCTTCATCAGGGACCTGCCTGAAGACCTCGTGGGAGCGTTCCGCGCCACCCTCGATGAAATGCAGGACGCCGACCTGATCCTCCACGTGGTGGACATCAGCAATGAACGGTTCGAGCAGCAGATGGAGTCGGTGGACCGGCTCTTGACTGAACTGGAACTGGACCCGATCCCCAGGCTCGTGGTGCTGAACAAGGTCGACAAAGTAAACGAGAATTGGGCACGGACGATTGCAAAGCGATTCAATGGCGTGGCCTGTTCCGCCTTGAACCGTGATACATTTGTTGACCTGCTGCAGGAGATCGAGAGACGGGTGTGGCCCGAAGAAATGAAGTCAGCAGCGGAATTGAACGCTGGTGAGACAGATGCTGCACATCAACGTTCGGGGATTGGCAAATGATCATCCTTTAGATTTATTTTTTAAGAAGTCTGAAGGCTGATTTTGATAATGTACGTTCTACGATAAGCATGTTAAGGAAGGAACCTCCTGTCTCCTGTCTCCTGTCTC
>DMKB01000050.1 GCA_003454665.1 Nitrospiraceae bacterium
CTTCCTTCCGGTGTGCTTGCAGAGCAGGTGCACCCGCTCAACAGTTCTCCCCTCTCTGTTTCACCGCTCACCTGGAGCCATTCCGCTTTCGTGTGGACCGTATTACAGTACACCGAAAAGTTCAATACATTAAAGGCAGTTAGCTAAACAGTTGCACCATTCACGCCGTTACCGACTGCCGGGATCATATCCGTCCGAGAGGGTCTGCATGAAGACCACGAGGGCGCGCTCTTCTTCTTCGGTCAACGCGAGCCTGCCCAACTCTTCCTTATTGACATTCATCGGGACCTCCGGCTCCGGCCAGCAGTCTTTTCCCGGCCTGTCCGCAGCGTCACCGCAGCGGGGCAGCAGGTCCCGGGTATTGTAGAAATGCACAATCTCTTCCAGGCTCTTGAAGTATCCGTTATGGCCGAAGGATTTGTGGAACTCCGGCGCCGGCCGCTTGTCGACGTTCCGGAGTGTGGGAACCTTCATTTTTCCATACTGCTGGCGCGCTGTCTCAGGATCTCCTGATGTGGTCTCGAGAAATCCACCAAGCCCGCGATCGATCCATGTCTTGCCCTCAGGATTAATGCCAGGGGGCATGGCATAGAAGGGATTCATGGTGTTTCTCGGCCCCCCGAGGTTGTCGTAGGTAAAGTCGGTGAATAGGGGAGGTAGGGGTGCACCGTTTTTACTCACTGTCCATTCAACGACATGGCAGGCCGCACAGAACCCTCCCTCGCCGGCCTCGCGGATGCCGTCATTGTCATTTTCGGCAATGAACAGCACCAGACCGGTCCATTCGACAGAGGTAAGAATATTTCGAGGGTCCAGGTCCGCCTTGTCCCCCCTGCCCTTGGCACAGGCGTCGCGGGAATTTCCTGCCGCTATACAGGCCTTCAGATAGATGTCGTACTTGGAGCTGAAGGGGTTGACTTCAGCGGACCGCTCGAAGGCCGCGATAGCCCTGGCGATGTTGTTGTAAACGGCCCGGGCGTCTTGTGCGCAGTCCAGCGGTTTATTCCCTTTCGGAAATACTTCATGGAAAAGGGTTGCATAGTCTGCGGCGCGCACTGCTTCGCAGAGGGCCTTTTCGTCGGGCAGGTTTTGTTCCACGGGATTCAGGAGAGGGCCCTGGGCCTGCTCAGCGAGGGGGTCTCCCAATTGCTTCCCCGTTGCCCGACCATCCCAGAACATGCCGCCGACGTAGACGCCCTCCTGCTCATCATAGTGCAGGGGAGGACTGTCCCCACCATAGGCGGCAGACGGCGGACGGCGGTTTCCGAAGCGGGTATTCACCGCACCCGGATAGACGGCCCCCAAGAGGTTGATCTTCGGGTCAGGCCCTGACCAGCCGACGACGGGATTGTGGCAGGTGACGCAGGACTGGCCTGCCGGGGACGACAGGTTGGGATCAAAGAAGAGCTTCTTGCCCAGGAGTTCAAGGGGCGTAAGATCCGCTGATCCGTCGACAGTCACTCGCTGTTTCCCGGGAATCGCTTCCTGGAGCGTTACCGTACAACCACCGGAAAGGAGAGCAAAAAGAAAGAGGACGACAGCCCCCTGGCATATCATACTATTCTTGTTCATCATTTTTTCTCCCTCTCGCTCTCCCTGAGATACTCTCCGAGCACCCCCCTGCTGTGCTCATCTTCATGGCAGTAGGCGCAGAGATTCTCCCAGTTGGAGCCATCGGGAGGATTGTTTTGATGGTTTCCGTCTTTATGGTGTACGGTAAGGAGCTGCCGGTTTTTGGCATCGAACTCTCTCCCGCATTTGGCGCAGATCAGGCCGTGGATTTTGAGGGATTGCTCCCGGTAATCAGAGGGCGCAGCAATTCCCCCTCGTAATTCCCGGATGATATCAGCCGCGGATTTGTCGCTCGCCGGCTGTTGCGGGAAGTGCTTCCGGGGCCGTGATCCTTGCCTTCTTACCAAAGAACCCACCTCCTCAATAATGACGATAAAGGTAAAAGGGGAGCATCAAAAAGCGAATCATGGACGAACGGAAGAAAGGGAAACGTCGTATTTCGCATTTTCTCTATGAGCGTCCTCGCTCTGAAGGATTATAAACCCTTTTCAGAACGGTGTAAAATGTGTTTTTCGGTTTTTTTCGGCTCCGGCACGGGCCAAAAAAGCAGAAGTAAAAAAACCGGGTTGGGCCATTGACTGAAAAAGAAAGGCCCTGGATTTTACGATCAATCCAGGGCCTTGTTGGCTTCCAAAACGGCAGGCTCTGCTACTGCTTGTTTGCTGCCTTGTGTGATGCCTTCTGTGCCTTCCTTTGCTTCCGGCCCCCAAGATAAGCCTCTACCGGCCTCCACCCGAAGGTTGCAGCCTTTGCAGCCTCATGGGCCAGTCCGCCAAAGAGTTTCTGTGCCAGCATCGTGATTACCGAAGCAATGCCGATGAAGGGAAGAAATACTGCATAGACCAGGCCGAGAACCGGGGCTGCGAGGAGGATGACAATAGGGTGGCCCTTCAGGTATGTTGCCGTTGCGCTGCCGGGAAGGGTCATCTCTCTGTCCACGTTCAACCGCTCACCGTTCGAAATGTTCCAGTATGTTCCCTTCTGTACTGTGGCTCCGCCTTTATACGTTATCCCTTTCATAGCACACCTCCATAATACTGGAATTGAGAATCGGGCCTGTTACGCACTCCGTGTTTTCTCTATAATTCCAGCATACCAGGAGGGGCCTGGTTTGACAATTGGAAGAAATTCCTAGTAATGGGGGAATTTTGTCCTACCGGGGATGGCAATGTATTGCAAAAAAAGCAGTACGGTTTTCACTGCGGAAGGCCCTGCCAATGCCCCATGGGGCATGCCCTGCTCTCAACCCCGCGAAAACCCGGTACTATGATCGTACGTTACCTGCCTTGGAATTCTGCATTTTGCGCTTGAACTCTGAGGTGAAGTGAAAGGTGATCTCCGGGGCGGCCTCGATCATGTTCCTGAGCGTCCACTCCGATTCGGCAAGGAACACGAGATTGCCGTCCTTGTCCACGGCGATGCGGTCCGCTTTGAACTGGCAGAACTTCTCCATGGCCCCTTCATCGTCCGCCGTGATCCAGCATGCCTTGAAAAGGGCCAAGGGCTCGAACCGGCACGCTGCGTTGTACTCGTGCTCCAGGCGGTACTGGAGAACGTCGAACTGCAGGAGGCCCACGGTGCCGACGATCTTCCGGTTTCCCTGCTGCTGGGTGAAGAGTTGTGCCACGCCTTCGTCGGTCAGCTGGGCGATTCCCTTTGACAGCTGCTTGGATTTGGAGGGGTCCAGGTTCACGAGCACCTTGAACACCTCGGGGGAAAAACTGGGGATCCCCTGGAACATGATCTTTTCGCCCTCGGTGAGGGTGTCGCCGATCTTGAAGTGTCCCGTATCGTACAAACCGACGACATCGCCGGGAAATGCCTCGTCGACGATGCTCTTGCGTGCTCCCATGAAACTCGCCGGGCTGGTGAAGCGGATGTTTTTGTTCATGCGGGTATGAAGGAACATTTTGTTCCGTTCGAATTTGCCGGAGCAGACCCGCACGAAAGCGATCCGGTCCCGGTGGCGCGGGTCCAGGTTCGCGTGGATCTTGAACACGACGCCGGTGAAGTTTTTCTCGGCGGGATCGACCATGCGCTGGTCCGTGGGACGGCTTCCCGGTATGGGCGCTATTTCGGTGAAGGTATCGAGAAGTTCCTTGACGCCGAAGTTATTGACGGCGCTCCCGAAGAATACCGGCGCCAGGGCGCCGTCGAGATAGTCCTTTACCGCAAAGGGTTCATATGCGCCCTCGATCAATGCGACATCTTCCTTCAGCTGCGCCGCATAGTTGTCCAGGTTCCGGTCCAGGACCGGATCATCGAGGTTTTTAACGGCAAGCACCTCATCGGCAACGGTGGTCCCGCCGGGGCGGAACAGGGCGAGGCTTTTGTTGTAAAGGTTGTACACACCCTGGAAGGACGTGCCCATGCTGATGGGCCAGCTCAGGGGGCGCACCCTGATGCTCAGCGTTGCTTCGAGCTCGTCGAGAAGCGCAAAAGGATCCTTGCCTTCGCGGTCGAGCTTGTTCACGAAGATGATGACCGGCATCTTGCGCATGCGGCAGACTTCCATAAGCCGCTCGGTCTGTTCCTCGACGCCCTTGACGCAGTCCACGACGAGGATCACGCTATCCACTGCCGTGAGCGTGCGGTAGGTGTCTTCGGCGAAGTCCTTGTGGCCCGGGGTGTCGAGGAGGTTGATCTTTAGCCCGCTGTAGTCGAAGCCCATGACCGACGTGGCCACGGAGATGCCGCGCTGGCGCTCGATGTCCATGAAGTCCGACGACGTGCTCTTCCTGATCTTGTTCGACTTCACCGCGCCGGCCACCTGGATCGCCCCGCCGAAGAGCAGAAATTTCTCGGTGAGCGTGGTCTTGCCTGCATCGGGGTGGCTGATGATGGCGAAGGTCCGCCGTTTTTGTATTTCGTCTCTGTAGTCCATGAACCGATACCAAGGAATTCAGCCGCGAATGGCCTAGAATCAGAGGCGGCCACTCGTAGCCTAGAATCAGAGGCGGCCACTCGTATACGCGAATGATAATTAACGTTATGAGCTTGCCGGACATCACCATGCGGGTGATGACAAGGACAGCCCGATGATTCGATCTGCTCAATCTGCAAAAGCCCGGTAAGATAACAACTGAGAAGGAAAATGTCAAGCTTTTCATGGTCCGGACTTTCCCGGAAGAGGTTCGGACCGAAGAATATCCAACGGAAATACAAGGGGATATCCCTAACCCGCATACAGCGGAATTGAAAATTGGAAATTGAAAAGTACAAATTTATAAAAAACGGCAATTCAAAAATCGTCATAGAGACCTCTATTTGTAAGGTTTTTATGACTTTCGACAATATTATCTATCCATTTTGGGTAGAATATGATTCTTCAGTGACTATTGACACAGCGGCCCTCATGGTCTATGGTATCGGCACGAACAAACAGGGAGGTGTGGGTATGGACGAATTCGACCAGTCAGCGGGAAACAACGACAATACTGAGGAGAACTTTGAAGAGCTCCTCGAGAAAAACCTGAAAACCCGCGGGAGACTGGAGCCGGGCCAGATGGTGGAGGCGGCCATCGTCTCGATCACGGCAGACTGGATATTCCTCGATCTCGGAGGCAAGGGCGAGGGAGCCCTCGATAAGAAGGAGATGGTCGACGCAGAAGGGAACCTGACCGTGAAGGAAGGAGACCGGATCCGCGCCTATTTCCTGTCATCAGAGAACAACGAACTCCTTTTCACGACGAGGATCGGTACGGGGCCGGCGGGGAACGCCCAGCTCGAGGACGCCTGGCGCAACGGCATCTCCGTGGACGGCACGGTGGCGAAGGAGATAAAGGGCGGTTTCGAAGTGAAGATCGGGGGAAGCGTACGCGCATTCTGCCCCTATTCCCTGATGGGCCTGCGGCGGGACGAGCCGCCGGCCGACTCTGTCGGCAAGACCCTGTCCTTCATGATCAGCGAGTACGGCGAGGAGGGCCGGAATATCGTGGTCTCGCGGAAGGCCATTGTTGATGAGGAGCGGCGCGGCAGAAAAGAGGCATTGAAAGAAACGCTCTCGGAAGGAATGCGGATACGCGGGACCGTCACGTCTACCCAGACGTTCGGCGCCTTCGTGGACATCGGCGGTATTGAAGGACTTCTTCCCATCTCGGAGATTGCCTGGACCAGGACGGAGAAGGTGAGTGACGTTCTCTCCAGTGGCCAGGAAATCGAGGTCATTATCAAAAGCCTGGACTGGGAGAAGGAGCGCTTCTCCTTCAGCCTGAAGGATGCGCTTCCTGATCCCTGGGAGCGCGTTGCACAGCACTGCCCCGTCGGTTCCTATCACACCGGGACAGTCGCCCGCCTTGCCCCCTTCGGCGCCTTCATCACCCTGGCAGCGGGTGTGGACGGCCTGGCCCACATCTCGAAGGTGGGTGCCGGCCGGAGGATCAGCCATCCCCGCGAGGTGCTGAAGGAAGGCCAGACCATCGAGGTGAAGGTGGAGGCCGTGGACATTGCGGGCAGGAAGATCTCCCTGTCCCTGGCGGAGATCAGCCGCGAAGAAGAGGACGCGGCCCGGACGTTGAAGGAATACCGGCAGAAAGAAGCTGATACGCCGGGAGCGATGGGAACGATCGGGGACATCCTGAAGGCCCAGCTCGAGAAAAAAGAGAAGCAGTAATTGTGTCAGGTCGAAGGGAGAGGCATGTCCGCTGGAAAAGGGTTGCCGGCCAAGGGGCCGTTCGCGTTGCGCGTTTCGCGTTACGAGTTTGACACTCTCCTTCAATCATTCAAGACTATTCAATGATCCCGCCGCCCACGACAATATCACCATCATAAAAAACAGCGGC
>DMKB01000126.1 GCA_003454665.1 Nitrospiraceae bacterium
CAACAAAAAGGTGGCAGGGTCACTCTTTGCCCGCAAGATCTTTTCGGCAAAGGTGAAGAAGGGACTCAAGTTCTTCTTCAGCCTGCGGGGCAGGGCGTGTGGGGAGGAGGGGCAGTAGAATTTTAGGAGCCAGGAGCCAGGAGCCAGGAGCCAGTAAACAGGAGACAGGAGACAGGAGACAGGTACTCTACAGCTACACTTCGCACTCCGCACTCCGAACTCGGCACTCACTTCTACGTATTCAGGTTCCAGTCATAGTAGAGATACTCAATCGAGAACGCGCCCCGCCCTTTTTTGATAAACTCCTTCCGGTCGTTGTCGGCGAGACGGTTTTCGATAAAATCAAGGACCCCTGCCTTCCCGCCGAAGTCCGATGCATACCACTTGAAGATCATCGAAATGAGGAGCTTGTTCTCTTCCGGGATCGCGATCACCTCAGAGCTGTTCACGAAGTTGACTGCCGCCGTCTCGAGCTCTTCATGAATGCCTTTTGGCGTGTAGAAGAGAATGGGTGCGCAGGAGCGCGATCCGCAGACGAGGGCAAAATGCATTCGGGGTTCGAGCGTCGAGACCATGAACTTTCTTCTCGGATCGGCCGCTCCGAACTGCTTCAGTGGTCTTCTGTGAGGGCGCGCGTCTTTCCGCAGGATGCCGTGTTCAATGTCGTCCGGTGAGAACTCGTATCCGCCGATCCGGTATTTTATTTTCGAGAAGAATCCGATGACTTCTTTAACGGAGCTCTGTATCCCCAGGCTGATGATGCCGTCCACGACAATGCTGTTATACAGGTTGATCCAGAAGGCGAGTTTCTCATCCTCCGTCCTCAGGAGGGCCAGGTCGAATGTCCTGAGGCTGTTCGTCAGTTTTTTGTATTCCTTGTATTCTCCCGACTTCCGTATTCCCTCGTAGTCAACGGTCCCCCGGTCGGTATAAAAACGGGCCTTCATATCCTGTGTGGCCGAGAGTATGTTTTGTGAGAGTTTTTCCGGCGTCGCGGGAGACCGTTCCTCTCCTTTGTTCAGGATGACGTTGTTCCTGAGCATGTTCCTGAGCCGCACCTTCAGGGGCTGTTCCCCCGTCAATGCATAATTCGTGTTTGCCGTGTCGATAAAAAGCGCGGCGGTCCAGGAGAACTGTGCGGCGCCGTACCCCCGGCCGTCAAAGGAGTCGTAATACTCATGAAACCCGAAGCGCAACGGCAGCCTGAGTATGTCTTTGGCGACGGAATCCGCTTTTCGGTGATAACCATATCTTCTCAGGCCTTTCATGAGCAGCCAGTTGATATTGATCCAGACCGGCCCCCGCCAGTAATTCTGCCGCTCGAACATATCTTTCTTCGTATCGTAGTTCGGTACGGTATAGCAGTCGCCCTGGTGGAGAGCACAGAAACTCTGTGAATTAAGGTAGGCATAGAGCGTTGCGGCCTGTTCCGTGGATGCTGCCCCGCAGAAGAGCGGCATGAAGCCCGTTGCCGTATTGATATCGATCAACTTATTCTCCCGCACGTTAAAATAATTGAACATGCCGCGCTGCGCGTCGTAGAGCTTCTCCCGTATGGCCTTCGCGGTCAATGCGTACCATGTTTCCGGTTCTTGTGCGGGCCGCTTCAGGATATCGGCGATTTTGATCAAGGCTTCATTCGAGGCGCAAAGAATCGCGTTGAAGAGCGGTCCGTAGACGAGAAAGGGACACTCCTCTTGTATCGCCTGTTCCTCGTACCGGTGTCGTCTGAACAAGTCAACGAGATAGACGAAGCGGTCGTAGTCTTTATTGCGCGGCCTCATGTCCGCCTGCACGCCGCTCACGAGGTCTTTTCTGGCATACGGCGGTATGTCTGCAGGGGTGATGGTGATGGACTGGAAGACGCTGTCCCACATGGGAGAATTATCCATCCCCGATTCCCAGGGGTGCCTGATAGCGGCGAGGCCAATGCCCTCGGGGTCCCGGTCGCGGTAGAAATAACGATGCATGGCAAGGAGTCGGGGATAGATCCACGCAAGAAAGGGCATGACCGCCTTTTTGTCTTTCGCATTTTCATAGACGGCAAGGACCGCAACGGCGTGAATGGGAGGCATGGTGATGCCCGACGTTACTACTCCCTCCGGGGCGTTCCTGGATTGATCGGCCTGCCAGAAGTCGGGCTCCGGAAAATAGGTCCCGAGCTTGTTGGTGTTAAAAACGATCTGCGGAAGCATCCCGTTCTTCCACTGTGCACGGAACAGGGACGAAAGCTCCTGGATCGCCCGCTCTGTGTTGTAGTGTGCATATCCAATGGCGATGAAACCGGAGTCCCAGTTCCACTGGTGCGGATACAGGCCGTGGGCGGGAAGCGTATAGAAACCCGACCAGTTCCTGTTGAGGACGTTTTTTGCTCTTTTTATAGACTCGTTGATCGAATTCGCCATAGGCGTTTCCCGTGGCACGGGAGAAAAGAAATTCTCTTAAACGCAGATGCCTTGGGCACTGAACATCCAGGGGATTATACCGTACCGGGGCTGTATTTCTCAAATGAATTGTGCTATGGTACTGGTGCTGTCTTCCGCAGGGGCAGAGTGAATACCCATGGCCAGAAAGATAGAAAAAATATCAATTCCTCTCGGCACCGTGCTTTCAAAACGGGGTCTGGGCGGCCGTCTCAAGGAGTACCGCATCTTCGGCCAGTGGGAGAAGATCGTCGGTACGGTCATCGCCCTGCACGCCCAGCCCCTGTCTGTCCGGGGCAAGACGTTGTCCGTTGTCGTGGACAGTTCCGCCTGGATGCAGCAGCTCACCATGCTCAAGCCGGAGATTATCCGAAAAGTAGCAAGGGGCCTGGGGCATGCCGCCATTGAACGCATCACGCTGAAGATCGGGCCTGTTGACGTGTCCTCCGCACGTGCGCCGGAGCGGACTCCACCGGCTACGCTGGGCGCGGAAGAGAGCAGGAAGATCGAGGACTATGTCAAAAATGTACAAGACAGCGAGGCCCGGGAAGTGATCAAGAGGGTGATCGAGAAGGATATGGTGATGAGGAAGAAGAAAAAACGGTGATAAGGTGAAGTAACCTTTTCCTGATGCCTGATGCCTGATGCCTGCTTTCTATCTCCTGTCTTTTATCTGTAGTCTATCGTCTGTCATCTGTTGTCTTATGTCTGTACTCTCTTCTCCCCGTATATCTCTTGCATCTCTCTCGTATATCCCCCACCCCTTTCGTGCACGATCAGCGGAGGCAGCACCGCGACGCCGGTTCCGCCAGACTTGACAGCCTCGATCAGGACCAGGGAAGCGGGTTTACCCTGGTAGGAGTGCACGAACCGCACGCGCTTGGGTTCCAGTTTCCCGGTGCGCAGGGATGCCGTGAGTTCCGCGCTTCGGGCCGCGGGAAAAACGAGGCAATAACGGCCTCGGTTCTTGAGGAACATCCGCAGATCGAGCCATGCATCCACAGGACCCAGCCGGTCTTCCCGGGCGGTCCTTCGTGCGGCAAGAGGACTGCTTTTTCCAGCGCCCGGTCTTGCGTACGGCGGATTGGCGATGATCACGTCAAAGGTATTGGCAGGAAGGACTTTTTTCAGTGCTGCTATGTCTGATTCGATCAATTGTATGCGGTCATCGAGGGCGTTGTTCGAGATATTCTCCCGGGCTATGCCGGCGATTGCCGGCTGCAGTTCCACGGCGGTAATGTGGGCATGCGGGAATTTGTTCGCAAGAAGGAGGGAAATGATCCCGCTGCCCGCGCCGGGTTCGAGAACCCGGTCGCGCGATTTCAGCATGCAGAAATCGGCGAGGAGGATGCTGTCGAGGGTGAAGCGGTGGCCCGATTTCGGCTGAGTGACATAGACCACCCCGGCGCCTCGCAGAGAAATACTATCATGAGTTAGCGATGGCACTTTATTAAACACGGACTTCCTCCGACGCAGATTTTCGCTGATGGCAAAAAGGAGACGTCCTTAGGCGGCGTAGAGAAATAAAATTTTTTACTATATAATGATTTTTAACAAAAAAGGGGACGATGTTTTATCAATCTGCGTTTATCTGCGTGAATCTGCGGCCAATTGCTTTTTTTCATAAATAATTAAAGATATTTTAGCCGCAGATAACGGCGGAAAAACCGGATAAAAAAACCTGAAATATTAAGTCCTCGTTAAGTGCACTTTGAAGTTTTCCCATGCACTCGCATGATCCGCGTCGCTTAGTAGTCCCGCCGTGGCGGGATTGGTCATCTGCGTGAATCTGCGGCCAAATTATTTTCTTTCGCGTCCGTTCGTGGCGATGAGCTATTTCACCTTCTCTGCGAATTCCCGGGGCATTCTCTTCGGTCTGCCCGACGCATCAGTGCACACAAGCTTTATTTTCCCCTCCACGACGGTCCTGCCTGACATTTTTTCTTTAATCCGGTGTTCGAACATCATGATGGCCCGTGAGCATTCCGCGATCCCGGTTTCGAGGACCAGGGTGTCCCCGTATCGCGCTGGAGCGCGATAGTCTATCTCCGCACGGGCGACCATGAAGAGCGTGCCTTCGTCCATGAGCTTCTTGACGGAATAACCGTAGTCAGCAAGATATTCAGTCCTTCCCCGCTCCATGTATCGCAGGTAGTTGGCGTAGTACACCACCCCGCCGCAATCAGTATCTTCGTAGTAGAGCTTTATTTCCATGGTATGGTTCATGGTGAAACTCCTTTCGGATATACGCTTCCTCGCACATCTTTTCTTTGCGTACTCCGCGAGCATTGCGAGAAACATCCTCATTTTCTGAATCGCAGTTTAAGATATTTTCTGCTCTTTGTCGAGGAAAAGGTGCAGCCACCGTGCAAAGATATCGTCGGCCGCTCGGTTGTAATTTTTCTTTCTTCGCCTCGTATTATATGCTATGCTCCTGGTCACGCTGGGTCAGGGCCTGCTCACCATGCCGGAGGTGCTATGCAATCGACAAAAGAAGTTGAGAGAAAAAAGATCATCCTGTGGCTGCTGATTTTTTTTGCCGTACTCGCGTGGTCTGCCATCAAGCCGAAGGGCTATTTCATCTGGTTCCTCGAGGTGGCGCCGGCGCTGGCCGGCCTGGTGATCATCGCGGCGACCTATCATCGCTTTCCCCTGACGAAGCTCTCGTATTGGCTCATCCTCATCCACTCCGTCATTCTGATGATCGGCGGGCACTATACCTACGCCGAAGTGCCGTTGTTCAACTGGATCAGGGACACCTTCGAGCTTTCGCGAAACCACTATGATAAGGTCGGCCATTTTGCCCAGGGATTCATCCCGGCAATCATTGCGCGAGAGGTTCTGCTCCGCACGTCCCCCCTCAAGCAGGGCGGATGGCTGTTCTTTATCGTTGTTTCGATCTGTCTGGCCATCAGCGCCTTTTATGAATTGATCGAGTGGTGGGTGGCGGTGGCCTCAGGGACGGCTGCCGATGCATTCCTGGGCACCCAGGGGTATGTGTGGGACACCCAGTCCGACATGGCCCTGGCGCTTCTCGGGGCCGTCTTATCACTATTCATTTTCGGTAAGTACCATGATAGGCTTTTGCATGGGATGAGCACAAAACATCAATAGATTCGGCAGCCGTGTTCAGTCGTTCCGCACCGTGGTGCAGGGTCGCCACCGTATCATGCGCCTTGGAAGGGAAAGGGGAGAGGGAACTCCTTGTGTCTTATCGTCTCCCTATCTCCCTGTTTTCCTGTCGCGCCCTCTCCTCTGAATCATCCCCCCAACCTTGCAACTGCATCATCAATATGCTACTCTATTCTTAGTATTCGTATGCACGGCCGTACCTCTGCATCCGGCAGGGAACCGGCCGCGCATCACCATTGAAGCAGGTGAGCGTTCGTCACAAGAGCGGAGAAAGTCAGTTCCTGGACATCTTCGGTGTCGACGTTCTCTCGCCTGTGCCGGCTCGAACGATGTATTACGCTAACCGAATCATTTTTTCAGTGCTTGTCCTCTGTATCGTCCATGCAGGCATGGCCGCATCCGTCCATGGCGAAGGTCTCTCCCCTGACACGCAGGGCGTCTTTGGACGGTACTCCGACCGCGTTGGCAAGATCCGGGTAGTGGAAGTAAAATCCGGGGCAAAGAGCGGTATCGGCTCTGGCTTCTTCGTCAGCGCCGAAGGCCATATCCTCACGAATTATCACGTCGTGTCAACGCTGATCCATCATCCTGAGCGGTACCGGGCCGAATTTATCGACAGCAATGGTGACGTGTACAAACTCAGCGTCGCGGGGGTCGATGTTGTCAACGATCTCGCGATCACACTGTCAGCAACCAGGCCGTCTCATTATTTCCGACTCGCTCCCGCGCATGTTTCCCAGGGGGCGCGCCTCTATTCACTCGGCTACCCCCATGACATCGGCATCAGCATTGTTGAAGGAACCTATAACGGGTTCCTCAAGAACGCCTTTAATAAAAAGATACACTTCACCGGCTCCATCAACCCGGGAATGAGCGGCGGGCCGGCAATTACTGCGTCAGGGACGGTCGTGGGTATCAATGTTGCAACAGCAGGAAACCAGGTGAGCTTTCTCGTGCCCGTCAAAAAGGCGTTCACCTTGTTCAAGGCAACCTCCGCTGCAGGCAGTGCGAAACCGGGGACGTTTCTCGACGATGTGCGTTCGCAGCTCCTGTCCCATCAGGATGCCTATATGCCCGATGATCTTGTCCGGTCCGGCAAGACCATGGAGCTCGGAAAATACGAACTCCCCGGCAGGCTTGCCCCCTTTTTCAACTGCTGGGCAGACTCCGCGGACAGGAAGAAATATCCGTACCAGGTTGTTACCCATCAGTGTTCAACGAACGATGTCATCTATATATCAGGGACCCATAAGTCGGGCTCCATCAAGTTCCAGCATCGCCTTATCACCACTGACAAACTGAACCGCTTCCGGTTTCATGCCCTCTATTCCGAGTTTTTCAGAAAAACCTTCGGATTTCTTTACAGCACCGAAGAAGAAGTGACGCGATACCGCTGTAAAACGGACACCGTGGAGCATGGGGGGATACCGTTCAAGACCCTTTTCTGCGCCCGAAGCTACCGGAAGCTCCCCGGGCTGTATGATGTCGTTTTTAAGGCTGCCGTCCTCGGGCAGGCGGATCGGGGACTCGAGACGACCCTCGTCCTTTCGGGGGTC
>DMKB01000228.1 GCA_003454665.1 Nitrospiraceae bacterium
TGAACGTTACTTGGTTCATATTCCGACCTATCAGAGATAATATCATATGGAAAGAAGACTCAAAAAATATCTTAAGCAGGGAAAATTTATAGATGTGCCCGAAAAACGTTCCCGCACCATGTCTGCAATTCGAGGGAAGCATAATCGAACAACAGAATTACGGCTTAGAATGGCCTTTATAAGGAAAGGTATCAAGGGATGGAAATTACACGCTAAGGAACTTCCGGGCAACCCCGATTTCTATTTCAAGAACAAGAGACTCGCCGTTTTTGTTGATGGTTGTTACTGGCATGGTTGTCCTCGGTGTGGTCATATTCCGAAGACACGCTCTCGTTTCTGGGAGGCAAAAATTAAACGAAACCAACAGCGAGACCGCCAGAAAAGAATGGAACTACGAAAAAGAGGAATATCGACCATTCGCATTTGGGAGCATGAACTAAGGGATCGTTTGAATATCGACAGGGTCATTACGAAAATCTATAAGGCTGCAATTAAGTGAAATATGGACTATTTACGTAATTTAGGCGACAAGCGACAGATGGCCTTCTGTGTCTATTGTGGAGGCCCAACAGAAACGCGAGACCACGTTCCATCGCGGGTCTTGCTGGATGAGCCCTACCCCCCTCAACTGCCTGCTGTCCCGGCTTGCAAACTATGCAATGAGACCCTATCGAAGGATGAGGTATATTTTGCGTGTCTCATCGAGTGCGCGCGTGTTGGTTCGGTGAGCGCACAGGCAATTCAACGCGAAAAAATCAGACGAATTTTTCAGGAAAGCCCCGCCTTAGTAGTCAGATTGACCCAAGCGCGAACGGAAACGGACAATGGCATTTCATTCGCTGTCGAATATGAGCGAGTTAAAAAAGTGGTCTTGAAACTCGGTCGTGGTCATGTTGCATTTGAACTTAACGAGCCGAAGCATCATGAACCACATACGCTTTCCGTCGGCCCTTTAATGTGTATGCCCGAGGACGTCTATGGATATTTTGAGACCCCACCACATTCGTCTATATGGCCTGAAGTAGGCAGTCGAGCCATGCAACGATTTGTTTCTTTAAATCCGGGGTCGGCCGGTTGGATTATCGTGCAGCCGGGACAATATCGTTATCTTGCTTCTGCTGGCCCTCCGGTGGTTGTTCGGATAGTGATTAGTGAGTACCTTGGTTGTGCGATCACGTGGAATTAGAGACCCAAGCGGACGTGTTCGAACCGCACAGCCTTTTTTGCGTATGGGGCTCATCCTCAATATCAGGTGGTTAGGTGATCAACACTTGTCAGACGGTAAGATTTTGTTTACACTTCAACTTGTCGTTTTATTACATGGTTTGAACTAAGCCGCGAGGGAAAGGTATGAATTACAACATAAGCGTCCGTTGCGACACATGTGAGTCACAGACGAACTGCAGGCTTGGCATGTCGGATAGACGTGTTCAGCCAATAAGGTTCCGTTGCATGTCGTGTGGAGCGCCAATAGACATTACGATGACGCCGGATTTTGAAAATATCGGTATCGACATCCAAACCTCAGGCGCAACACGAATAGAGGCTGGCAAATTTGAAAGGGGCGTCAATTTTGTAGATCTTCATTTGGACTTTCCTGTTTCCTTTGGCGAATACGTAATGGGACTCACACCCTTTATGAGCTCTTTAATGCGCATAGGTCATAATGCAATGCAAAAACACGCTATGCGTGTAAATTATCTGAACGACGTATACGATCACGCACAGGAAATCAAAGAACTATTCACCCTATACTCAAACAAAAAGCAGGCGATATTTAAAGAAAAGGTTCTCAATTTTCTTGGGTCAAACATGGCCTGCGACACCCAACTTGACCAAAATCGGGCTCTATACTTTGCCATCGAAAAGGCATTTCTCCCGTTCTCGGAGCCCAAACGCAATGTGGACGCAGTGGAGTTATTCAATCGTGAATTGATGGATCTAGAATGTAGTAACAAGGATGCGCTGGTCGCGTTTATAGACGAAGTAGTATCAAATGGTTTCCTAGAAAATGTTCAGGCTGATTGTTTGGAAATCTATCCGCGAATTATTGACATAGAGCTAATGCTCCGCCCCGCTCTTTTCTTAGATTTCGATCATAGTTATAACGGGTACCAGGTTCCGTACAGAGTGTCAGCACATGAGTTTCTTGATGCTAAAGACCTCTACAAAGATATCGCCGAGATTGTTTCTCGAGCTCTTATACTAGTGGCAGGAATAAACAATCTCAAAAAGAGAAGGTCTCACGATGTCTTTTTGAAAAGTCCTGGAGTTCCACAACATCTGAATGCATTTGCTAATTTTCCCCTAGGACGGAAGCTCAATTTCATAGACGATAGTTGGTATACGTTTGAAGGGAATATCCTGGACAATCAATTAAGGAATTCTGTGGCCCATTATAAGGCCGAATATAATAAAGTCACTCAGGAAATCGTCTACTATCCGAAACGAGAAGGGATGAAACAAGAACAATCTGAACACATGTTTTTTTTAGATTTTAGTCGAAGAATATTATTGGCGTTTCGTGAGCTTCATAGACTGAATCATCTTGCTAAATGTCTTTTTGTGTATTACTACCTTAGAATCGAAGGTGAAGAAGGTACGCCGTCTGATATATGAATCTTGAGGGCCTAACAATGCCGCCAACTCGGACGCATTTTTCGTTCTAGTGCCCTCTACAAATGCGTCGATTTCGGCTGGCGTTGATGAGTATTTCAAAAAGTAATCGTTAATTGTTCCGGCTATTCAGAAATGAAGACAGGTAGGTGAGCCCTTCAACCGGAATTAGCAATTGTCGCTTCATAGCCACAGCATCTTCCCCCATTATTCCCGGCATATCCCCTCAGATTTTTCTGAAATTGACATGGGCCCTTGTTTCAGTTACAATACACATTCCGCTAGAGAATCCAGCACATCGTAAGGAGGTCTGTTGTGGCCAAGGTAGCACGCGCACTCATCAGTGTTTCAGACAAGGACGGAATCCTTGATTTCGCGAAGGAACTGTCGAAGACCGGTGTTGAGATCCTGTCAACAGGGGGCACGGCAAAGCTCCTGCGCGAGGGCGGCGTTCCGGTAAAAGACGTATCAGAGTTCACGGGCTTCCCGGAGATGCTCGACGGACGGGTAAAGACCCTCCATCCCAAGGTCCACGGCGGGCTGCTGGGCATGCGGAGCAATCCTGATCACGTGAAGCAGATGAAGCAGCACAACATCGAGCCCATCGACCTGGTCGTGGTAAATCTCTATCCCTTCGAGCAGACCGTGGCGAAACCGGGCTGCTCGCTCGAAGACGCCATCGAGAACATCGACATCGGCGGGCCGACCATGCTCCGGTCGGCTGCGAAGAACTATACGGACGTGGCAGTCGTCGTGTCACCGGGCGATTACGGCCGTGTGCTGGAAGAGATCCAGAAGACCGGCGAGGTCTCTAAAAAGACGCGGTTCGAACTCTGCCGGACGGTATTCAAGCACACGTCGAAATACGACAGCGCGATCTCGGCGTATCTCGAAAAGCAGCAGGGCCCCGCGTGAGGGATCTGTCCGATAGATGCCTGACCCGGATAAATCGGAATTGTAAATTGCAAATTGGAAATTGGAAGTTTTAAATTTTAAAATCGATGTATCAAAAAATGTTGTTTAAGCCTCGTTACTAAACACCGTGCAAGCCGCGCGTTAGCCAGTCGATGGAACGGACATAGAAAAATCAACTTTATGGTTACATCACACCTAAATTCGTCATTCCGGGATTGACTTAGCCTGCCCCGTGCTTGATACGGGGGAATGACGTACTGTGCGTACCACTCACGGTGTGCAAAAGTAAAGACTATTTTGAGACCATTAATAATGGATGCACAGATGTATAAAGCGCGGGCCTTCATCCTTGCCCTCCTTCTTTCTCTCACTGCCTTGTCAGGCTGCAGCCCGTCGGACGAGGGCGCTTCCAAGGCCGGGCAGGACAACGCGCAAGAGTCAGAAGAACTCAAGGAACCCTACTACCACGGACTGGTCAAGGAATACACCTCGCTCCTTGCGCAGGACCCAAACAATCTTGCCGCGATCATCGCCCTCGGCAACGCTTACTTTGACAGCGGTGAGTGGAATGATGCGGTCACGTACTATACGCGGGCCCTCCAGGTAGACCCGAAGAATGCCGACGTACGCACTGATATGGGGACATCGTTCCGGAACATGGGTATGCATAAACGGGCCCTTGCCGAATATCGACATGCGCTGAAGCATGATCCGTCGCACCAGAACGCCCGGTATAACATGGGCGTTGTTTACGCCTATGATATCAAGGATTACCATGCGGCGATCCGGGTCTGGAACAGCCTGCTCAAGTTTTCGCCGAACCATCCCCGGGCGGACCAGATGCGGTCGTGCATCATAACGTTCAAGAAGGTGACGCGGAAGGGGAAACAATGATACGCTCTCTTCTGATCCTCGCTCTCATCGTTGTTGTGTATTACGCGCTGAAGACGATTTTCCTTTCGGCGCTGAAGTCCTTCACCGACCAGGGCACGAACACGAAGCTCAAGGGCGAGGACATGGTCCTCGATCCTGAGTGCCGTACCTATGTAGTCAAAAACCGCGCCGTGACCAGGCGCATCCACGGCGCTACCACCCATTTCTGCAGCGAGGCCTGCGCGCGGAAGTACGAAGAAAAAAGCAAATGAGGGTCTTCTGGGTTTGGTGTGGGTTGTTAACTCAGTTGAAGTGGAGGGAGAAGGCTTTTTCCTTTTTTTGCACTTCCCCGACCCGTCCTGTACACTCCCAGGGTGCAGGCGAAATTTTTGAGCCGTTAAAAAGCATTTGGCCGCAGATATCCAAAAGTAGGCGCTTTTAGGCGTCGCGGAAAAATCGGATCAATTAAGGCAGAAAAAAGAAAGACATTATCCACGAAGGGCCACAAAGGAGCACGAAAGAATGCTGAATGACTCATCCTTCTTTAATCTTTATGCATGAACCGCGTCGCCTGTAGCCATTACGCGAGATAGTTTTTTAGCTTTTCGAAGTTGATACAAGAAATTTATAGATTTTCTTTGCGACTTTGCGACTCGCTTAAAAGCGCCTACTTTTGGTTGCGCGAGAGAGCTTTTTGGATTTATCCGGATTAGGGCCGCATAAAAAAGCAAAGTGACGGTATTTGATGTTTCATTTTTATTCAATCATTGCTGATAAGGGAAAGGACGGCTATGAAATTTTTTATTGATACGGCAAATGTGGACGAAATACGCGAGGCCGCCAGCATCGGGGTCGTTGACGGGGTCACCACGAACCCCTCGCTTATAGCCAAAGAGGGCAGGGACTTCAAGCAGGTCATAGAAGAAATCTGCGCTATCGTGGACGGCCCGATCAGCGCCGAGGCCGTGAGCCTCGAAGCCGATAAAATGGTGAAAGAGGGCACGGAGCTGGCGAAGATCCACAAGAACGTCGTGGTGAAGCTGCCGATGACCACAGAGGGCCTGAAGGCCACGAAGGCACTGGCTGAGAAGGGTATCAGGGTGAACATGACCCTGGTGTTCTCACCCTCCCAGGCGCTCCTCGCGGCGAAGGTCGGCGCGGCATACGTGAGCCCCTTTGTCGGGAGGCTCGACGACATCAGCCATTCCGGCATGGACCTCATACGGCAGATCGTCGTTATATTCGAGAACTACGGCTACGCAACGGAAGTGATCGTCGCGAGCATCCGGAATCCCCTCCACGTGGTGGAGGCGGCCCTTGCCGGCGCGCATGTTTCCACGATCCCCTTCAAGGTGATCGACCAGCTCGTGAAGCATCCGCTCACGGACATCGGGATAGAGAAGTTCCTGGCTGACTGGAAGAAGCGGGAAAAGAAGTAATGGTTCATCCCGGACTGTGGTAAATAAAGAAGGATCTTCCGGGTTTGGTGTGGGTAGTTTTATCCCCATATTTAGCTCAGTTGATTGGGAGAGCATCGGTTTTTTTGCGCCTCCCCCGTACCCCATGCGAAAATTTAGGCGTGCGACCGAGTCC
>DMKB01000325.1 GCA_003454665.1 Nitrospiraceae bacterium
ATGAGGGAACATCTGAGTACCGGACCGGGCAAGACCCTTACCGGCCTGTCCGTCGGGTCATTACTGGCCTCAACGATTGTGCCGAATGCCCTTGCCGCCGGGAGCTCGGGCAAACCGGAGTTTAAGGGGAAAATTGAAAGAGGTTACGCAGAGTCAAAGGAGTGGTGGCCCGAGGAGGCGCGCCCGCCGAAGGGCGCCCCAAATGTCATCATCTTTCTCCTCGATGATGTGGGCTTCGCACAGATCGGTTCGTTCGGCGGACTGATCAAGACACCCAATATTGATAAACTGGCCGCCAACGGACTGCGCTTCAACAACTTCCACACCACGGCCCTGTCTTCACCGTCCCGTGCCACCTTAATGGCCGGTCGAAATCCTCACTCCATCGGATTGGGCAGTCATGCGCTTACCGCCATGGGGTTCCCTGGCTACAACGCCATCGTGCCGGAGACGGCCAAGTCCGTGGCCAACTATCTCCAGGAAAAGGGCTATGTTAATTACGCCCTGGGGAAATGGGACCATACCCCTCTCTATGAAGTTTCCCAGGTAGGTCCCTTTGATCGCTGGCCCAGCGGTGAGGGCTTTGACCACGCCTATACCTTTATGGCCGCAGACGTGCACCAGTTCATACCGGTCATGTGGAACGACCACACGCCGGAACCATATCATAAGACCTATCATCTTGATCAGGACCTTGCCGACCGGGCAATTGACTGGATCACCGGGCACAAGTCCATCAAGCCGGACTTGCCGTTCATGATGCTCTGGGCCTCGGGCTCCATGCATTCGCCCCATCACGCACCTGACGAGTATCTGAAAAAATATCGCGGCAAGTTCGACATGGGCTGGGACAAGGCCCGCGATATGATCCTGGCAAATCAAAAAAGGCTCGGGATTATACCGAAGAGCACAAAACTCACGAAACGCATCCCGCAGATCAAGGCATGGAATTCCCTGAATGCCGAGGAAAAGAAACTGTACGCAAGGCAGATGGAGACCTTTGCCGCCCAGATGGAACTCGTAGACCATGAGATCGGCCGTGTGGTGAACGAGCTTAAGCGGATCGGCGAATTGGACAACACGCTGATCTTCGTCACCGCCGACAACGGCGCCAGCGGGGAAGGCGGTCTGGCCGGCACGTTCAACGAAACCTATGTGCTGAACGGAATGCAGACGCCCTTTGACGCCAATATGCGCCACTACGGCGACTGGGGCAGGGAAAATACCTATCCCCACTACCATGCAGGCTGGGCAATGGCCGGCAACACGCCCTTCCGCTACTTCAAGCAGAGCGAACACCGCGGAGGGCAGCACGATGCGCTGGTCGTGCACTGGCCAAAGGGGATCAAGGCAAAGGGAGAGATCCGCCGCCAGTACCATCACATCAGCGATATCGCGCCGACGATCCTGGAGGCGGCAAGAATCAAGGTGCCGAGGACCTATCACGGCGTTCGCCAGCAGCCGATGACCGGCGTGTCCATGCGGTACGCCTTCAATAATCCGAAGGCGCCGAACGCCAAGAAGCGCCAGTATTACGAGATGTTCGGCAATCGCGCCATCTGGGTAGACGGCTGGAAAGCGGTGACACTGCACGCCAAGCGCATGCCCTGGGACGTCAATGTGGTCCTTCCCTTTGACCAGGACAAGTGGGAACTCTATCACGTTGCCGAGGATTTTTCCGAGAGCACGGACCTGGCGAAAAAATACCCGAAGAAGCTGAAGCAGCTGCAGAAGATCTTCGACGAAGAGGCCTGGAAGAACAACGTCTATCCGCTCTACGACGATATGATCAAGCGGCTCGCGAAGCAGCAGGACCGGTTGTTCGGCAGCCAGAAAAAATTCGTCTACTATGCTCCGGGCGCCTTTCGGATTGCTGAAAAGGCCTCTGCGCCTGTCAAGAATCGCTCTCATACCATCGTGACGAAGATCGATCTGACGGGCAAGGAAGAAGGCGTCATCGTCGCCGTGGGGGGCATGACAGGCGGGTTCACCATGTTTATTAAAGGCCGCCGTCTCTACTTCGACTACAACTTCCTCGACGGTGTGTATTACACCATGAAGTCACCGAAGTTGCCGAAGGGACCGACAGTGCTGAAGTTCAACTTCATCAAGACCAAGGAGTTCGGCGGCAAGGGTGAGCTGTACGTGAACGGCAAGAAGGTCGCCGAGTCCGATATGCCGAGAATGCACATCAGCACCTATTCTCTGGCAGAAACCTTCGATGTGGGAAGAGACACCGGCACCCAGGTGTCGAAACTCTATAAAGACCCGTTCCCCTTCAAGGGCGAGTTGGACAGGGTCGTTATTACCTTGACGGATTGAAAAGCAGGAGTCAGGAGTCAGAATAAGGGTATCAGATTACAGACATGAGACAGTAGACAGAAATCAGTAGTCACACGGCATGTAACAAAACTAAAACCGAGGGACAGCTGCTTTTTCATAGCAGCTGTCCCGGCTTTCTAGGGACCTTATGCGATTTAAACTTATTTATGCGCTCTTATTTTTATTAGTTATTGCAATTCATCATGCGCCGTCGCGGGCTGAAACAATTAATGCCCAGAAACTCGTTGGGAACTGGGTGCGTCCTGACGGCGGATACATGCTGGTCATTAAAACGGTGCGCGACGACGGAAGTATTGAAGCCATCTATATGAATCCACGTCCTATTACTGTTTCAAAAGCCCGTATGAGTACGGCGTCGGGTAAGATCAATGTCTTTGTTGAGCTTCGGGATGTGGGTTACCCCGGCAGTTATTACACCCTTGCGTATGATAATGACAAAGACCGACTTGTCGGCGTGTATCACCATATGGTTCTTAAACAGAATTTCGACATCTTTTTTGTGAGGAAGAAGCGATAACAAGGAGGCAATATGACAAAACTGATACAAGCTTTACTGATATTGACCGTATCGGGTGTAAGTTCCTTTGGCTTCGCGGAAACCGTTGAGACCCGCATCGGCACCCTTGAATTCAAGGGCGGTTACCCTACGGAAGCGACGATCCAGAAGGCCTTTGATCAACTGGACGTGCAGCGGGCGACGCAGGCGTACCTGGAATTCATGCCCATGATGTCGGTGCAGTCTATTTTCGAAAGCCACATCCGTGACAACGGCATGGCTGCCGGTGATGTCGGTGTTTATATCGAACAGGGAGTTGGAAAGTCATCGACGATAGGTCTTACGTATAACACGGAAAGTATTTACGCTTCGGCTTTCACCGACCTTAAAAAACAAGGACCCGTCGTTGTCGAGACACCGCCGAACGTATTGGGAGTGGTAGACGACGGATGGCAGCGTTGGCTCACCGATCTGGGGAACGCAGGACCGGACAAGGGAAAAGGGGGCAAATACCTTCTCCTGCCTCCTGGCTATAAAGGCAAGGTGCCCAAGGGCTATTTTGTCGTCAACTGTCCGACCTACCGGAATTGGGTGATGGTGCGGGGGTTTGTTCAGAATACGGGCACCCGCAAGAAGGCCCTGGACTACTACAGAAAGAAGTTCAAGATATATCCTCTCGATAAAGGGCCGCGAAAGGGCGTCAAATACGTGAGTCTGACCCATGTAAAAGAAAATACCACCCACCCGCGTGACGTCACGTATTTCGACGTGCTGAACAAGATCGTCCAGTACGAACCGGCGTCTGCCTTCACGAAATATGAGCTCGGCCTGCTGAAGGCCCTCGGCATCGAGAAAGGCAAGCCCTTCGCTCTCAATCGCCGTATGAAACGGCTGCTTGCCGAGGGCGTCATCATCGGCGATGCCATTGCCAAAGCAAATGCCTATGCCAACCGGCTGGACGGCGTACGCAGATATCCTGACCGGAAATACGAATATCTCTTCGTCGGCGGCCGTCACGACTTCATGTTCGGCGACGCATTATGGCTCGATGCACGCACACTGTTCCACTATGAAGCTATCGTCGTTACGCCCGCAATGGCCCGCAAGATGGTGGGCATCGGCTCGCAGTACCTTGCCTGCTACCGTGATGCCGACGACAACTTCCTGATGGGAGACCATACCTACAAACTGCGACTGCCGAAAGGGATCCCGGCAAAAAACTTCTGGTCCGTGACGGCCTATCATCCTGATACACGATCACTGCTGCAGAATGGTCAAGACAAACCCAGCGTCAGCTCCTATGATAAGCCCGACGCCAATGCCGACGGCTCGATCGATATATGGTTTGCACCGAAGGCCCCAAAGGGAAAAGAGAAGAACTGGATAAAGACCGTTCCCGGTGAAGGATGGGAAATCCTATTGCGTCTGTATGGCCCGTTGAAGCCGTATTTTGATAAAACTTGGAAGCCCGACGACATAGTTAAAGTGAAATGATTATTGACGGAAGCCCGCGTATTAAAGGACGTAACTGGGCAGGAGAACGGAGCTGAAGTTTACCCTTATTAAGACGAGGGTATTGCTGACCATTACGAAGACATGATGAGTTATTTAAACAGGACCGACGACCTCAAAAGCCCGTCAAAGCATCTCGGGAAAAGATCACATATTCAAATATGGCGACCAATTTCTATGAGGTCGGCTCTGAGAAGCTCATATTCTCGTCCGTGTCCAAAACGATAACCCTTGAGAGGGGTTACAGTCAGATAAAAACGCATATTGATGCCATGCTCTTGGAGGTTGGCCTTGTAACATAGCCAGATATCTTAAGTGTCTGATTATTAAGAAAAATTAAATGGAGGGAAAATGAAAAAACAAATGTTTGTGCTGTTCGGAGTAGTTGGTTTGGCGCTGGCGCTGGCAATGCCCGCCCGTGCGGGCGATGACCTGATCGAGTCCGTGGCCAAGGGTTGTAAGAAGGAGCTGAGCACGTATTGCAAAGATGTCACACCTGGACAGGGGCGGATTCTCGCCTGCCTGTACGCCCATGGAGACAAGATTTCAGGTCAGTGCGACTATGCCTTGTATGATGCTGCCGTGCAGCTCGAGCGTTTCGTTGCGGCACTGGTGTACGTGGTGAATGAGTGCGATGAGGATTTGGAGAAGTACTGTGCTAATATAGCGCCTGGTCAGGGCCGGTTGCTTGACTGTCTTGACAAGAACAAGAGGAAGGTCAGCAAACGATGCAAACAGGCCTTCGAAGACGTGGGCGCGAAGTAACGTGATGCTCATGCTTCGCCCTATCCCCAGCGTGGGAAAGGGATAAAAAAAAGGAGGGCTTCACAATGCAAATACACACGATCCGGACATGGGCCGTCGCACTGACGTTCTCGGCAGCAGCAGCCTTGTTTGCCGTGGGCTGCGCCACGATCCCGGGGACCACCGGTGCAGAGCAGGCGGAAACGATTAACGAGCTGATTACCAGGACATTAACGGACCTGTACAAGCAGGAGCCCGAGACCAGGGAAAAGATTGCCAAGTCCGTCGGATACGCGATCATGAACAACAAGATCACCAAGATCCCGATTGTCGGCGCAGGCAGCGGCTACGGCGTGGCGATCAACACGAAGACAGGGGACCGGACCTACCTGAAGATGGTCCGCTTCGATCTCGGCGGCGGCTGGGGAGCGAGAAGTGTACGGCCTGTCTTGATCTTTCATGATGAGAAGAAGTTCAACGACTTCATTGACGGAGCCTGGAGCGCGAACATGGGCGCTGAGGCGGCCGCGAAGGTTGGTGAAGCAGGCGCCGCGGGCGGCGGCGGGACCGGAGACCTGGCAGGGGACAAGGGGTACTCCGTCCATCTTATTACGGACGCCGGAGTGTCGGCCACGGCCACAGTGGGAGTTATTCGCGTCAAACCGGTCCGGCTGAAGAAGTAGTACCGATTGAGGGAAGCGCAATCGAGCAACATGTTACTCAGCGCAGGGATACAGGCTGCCTGGAATTACGGCAGGTCAGGATGGGAACTGATATAAGACACGAGACGGCAGGCAATGGCAATACATGCGCTGAGAGGGGCAGAAGCCATGAGCATATCAGCCTCAAGCAGGTTTTTCTCTTTCCTGTTTGTTGTTACCTTCATCATCGGCTGCGCCACGCTGCCGAAGGACTTCGAGCGGCCCGTGTCCACTGCATTCACCGACACGGACAATACCCGCCTGGGCAAGACCTATCGGGATGAAAAGCGCGCTCACCCGGGAAAGTCGGGATTCCTGCTCCTCGGCGACGGCCTCGACGCCTTTGTGGCGCGGGCCGTCCTGGCCCAGGTGGCCGAGCGCAGCATCGACGTCCAGTATTACCTGTATCATGATGATCTTGTCGGGAGATTGTTCACCGATCTGCTGCTCAAGGCGGCTGATCGGGGCGTGCGGGTCCGGCTGCTCGTGGATGACATGGACCTGGAGGGCAGGGACCTGGGGGTAGCAGCGGCCGACAGCCACCCCAACATGGAAGTCAGGATATTCAATCCCTTCAGCCGCAAGTCGGGACGGACCATGCAGTTCGTGACCCGGATGGGATCGGTGACGCGCCGCATGCACAACAAGACGTTCATCGTCGACAACCAGGCTGCCATCGTGGGCGGCCGCAATATCGGTAATGAGTATTTCGAGGCTGATCCGGACCTCGCCTTCAGCGACCTGGATGTGTTTGCCATTGGTCCGGCTGCCCGGGGGGTCTCGGGTGAGTTCGACCGCTACTGGAACAACGAACTGGCCTATCCCGCCTCAGTGCTCATCGGGAAGCAACCCACGGCCGAAGAGATCGAAAAGAGGCGCGGGCAACTGAACGACTACGTCGCCCAACAGGCCGATTCAGCCTATCTGCAGGCCCTGCGGGACTCATCCCTGGCAAAACGGCTCCGAGAGAACCGGGTGCGCTTCCACTGGGGAGATGCTCATGTCATCTACGACCAGCCCGAGAAACTCCTCCATGATTTCGAGGAAACAAAATATCATCTGGCGCCGCTGCTCGCACCGTATTTTCAAGGAGTCCAGAAGGAACTGATCATTTTCTCGCCCTATTTTGTCCCGGGAAAAGAGGGCACCGCGTTTCTGCGTCAACTGAGCAAGCGGGGCGTGCGGGTGCGGATCCTGACGAATTCCCTGGCCTCAAACGATGTGGGCATTGTGCATGCCGGCTATGCCAAATACCGAAAGGACCTGCTGCGGGCCGGCGTGGAACTGTACGAGATGAACAAGCAGCTTACCCGGAAGGACCGCAAAGAGAAGAAAGGAAAACACGGCTCTTCCAAGGCAAGCCTGCATGCGAAATCCTTCGTCTTTGACCGCAAGCAGGTTTTTATCGGCTCCCTGAATCTCGATCCCCGGGCCCTCCTTCATAATACCGAGATCGGTATCGTGATTTCATCTGCGGAGATCGGAAGGGGGATGGGGGACTGGTTCGATCAGAACATTGGAAAGATGGCTTTTCGGCTGGAGCTGAAGAAGAGCGAAAAGGGCAGTGAAAAAATGCTCTGGCACGGCCTGGACAATGGGGTGCAGAGCACCTTCGACGTTGATCCTCATACGGGGTTCTGGCGCCGCTTCGGCATCGGATTCATGGGCCTGTTCCCGATTGATTCGCAATTATAGTGAAAGGATATTTGTAACCACAGAGAACACAGAGAAAAGCAGTGAGGACGGATAGGGAAGATAAAAGAACGAAGAAAGAGGACTCACTATTCAATTCTTCATGCAAAGATTGTGATTGCGTAAATACTAAGAGAGTCAAGAGCATGTAACGGGGCAGGGGACAAATTACGGATGTGATTTTTTCAAGAAGTTCTCTGCGACCTCTGTGGTTAACGGTTGACAATGCGTTAAATAGAAAGAGGAGGATATTATGAAAAAAAATGTACTGCTGTTCATAGCCGTTTTTTCGCTGATCTCAATACCGGCTGTTGCCCAGGAGGTCACCTATGACGTTGATTTCGTTCGAAAGAAAATCCAGGCCGGTAAAAAAGAAGTTATCGAAAAAAACATGGTTTTGAGTGTGCAGGAGCGCGAAGTGTTCTGGCCGCTGTATCTTGAGTACCAGGGCGAGATGAAAAAGGTCAGCGACCGACTGCTCAAGGTAATCGAGGCGTATGTTGAAGCATACGAAACGATGACGGATAAACAGGCGAAGATCTTATTGGACGATTATTACGACGTTGAGATGAAGAGACTCAAGCTAAAAAAATCCTACGTCAAGAAATTCAGAAGGAAACTGCCTTCGAAGACGGTCACCCGGTATTTTCAGCTGGAAAACAAGATCGAGTCGATCATGAAAGTCGAGCTGGCCGCTTCTATCCCGCTAGTATACTGAATGATTGCAAGGCGCACAGAATCGTCATGACCGCAGTATTTATCATGTTGAGGAGGATAGTATCATGGCTCATGTTCGTGTCTTCAGGCTGTTACTGGTAGGGTTGTGCCTCGTTCCGATACTGGCCGGCTGCGGCCTCTTTCGGATTAAACAGGACATCTGGCGCATGGACCGGGCTGTAGACATCCGTGGATCCGTCACAGGAGCCAGGAAGGGGAAACCTGTCGGCGTCGTGCTGGTCAGGGTCAACCGGGGCAAGAAGTCGGTCATAAACTATTACGTGCGGTACGGATCGGGGCCCTATCGGTTGTCGATGACGCCGGGGGCGGCGTACCTCTTTGCCTTCGAAGACCGGAACGAGGACCTTCGCTACCAGAAGGGTGAGCCGGCGGCGTGGTACGGCGGGATCTCGCCCACGAAGCTCTCCTTGAAAGACGGTGAAAAGGTCAAGGGTGTGAACATCCGTTTGACCAGGAACATTCCAAAGGGCACCGACGACGTGGTACGGCTGGAAAAGCAGACCGAGGAAAAGATCAAGCTCGAACGGTATAAGATCAGCAGGGGCGAGGTAACGAGCCTCGATGATAAACGGTTCACCCCGGAAAAGGGCAAGGAGGGGCTTTGGCAGCCCGTGCATTTCGCCATTCTGAACGGCTTCGGCATCTACTTTCTTGAACCCTATGATCCGAGGAAGATTCCTGTGCTTTTCGTCCACGGCGCAGGCGGCTATCCCCAGGAGTTCCGCGCCATCATCGAGCGCCTGGACAGGAAGCGGTTCCAGCCATGGGTCTATCACTATCCATCAGGCGTCAGGATGGACAAGGCAAGCAACTTCATGGTCAAGGTATTGACGGAGCTGCATGCAAAACACAAATACCGGCGCCTCTTCATCGTGGCGCACAGCATGGGCGGCCTCGTATCCCGGGCGGCAATCAACGAGATCGTGGGGCAGTATTCGAATCATTTTATCCGGCTTTTTGTCTCGTTCTCGACGCCCTGGGACGGCGTGGGCACTGCGCGAATGGGTGTTGATCATTCGCCCGTGGTGATCCCTGCCTGGATCGATATGGTGCCTGACAGTCCTTTTCTCCAGAGTCTCTTCGCGAGTGAGCTGCCTCCCTCCGTACCGTTCTATCTCCTCTTCGGCGTCGTGGGCGGTGACGGCACGGACGGCGCCGTACCCCTGACGAGCGAGATATCCCTGCACGCCCAGGGTGACGCCGAGCGTATCTACGGGTTCCCGGAGAATCACACGAGCATCCTGCGGAGCGAGGCCGCCATCGGACGGTTGAACCATATCCTGATGCAGAGGGCGAAGTGAAGGGCCATAGGGACTGGAGTAATGGAGTGTTGGAGGATTGGGGTATTGGATGTCTGCGTTTCCCGTTACTCCACAACTCCAATTCTCCACCACGGCCTTCTCCATGGATGCAACACGCCACAACGCCATTTATCCGAGAAATACATTAACAGCAGAGGACACAGAGAGAAACGAAAATAAGGAAATAAAAAAAAACATTACCTGTCCCGTTGCTGTCCCGGCAACTAACCTCGTATAAACAAAGGCTTGACATGCCGTATTCTTTTCCCTATTCTGGAAGCAGCGCAGGGGAAATCCTTCAGTGCAATGAAACATCACCGGTCAGCCTGCTCTCCACCCATGTATGTCTTCGTCTTGGGTTCCGTGCCGGCTCACTGAAGCAAGGAGCGTTGCAACGTTACCTATGGTAGAAAAGAGGAGACATATCGCTCCGATTATCGCTGCAGTTACGCTATGCCACATTTTCGTTTTTTTTCAATCGCCTCCGGCCTTTGGGCAATCAGCTGAACCGACTGATCCGAAAAAACCATTAGAGAAAGAAAAGCAGACGATACAGGTAGAACCACCGGTACCAGACGGGCGAGAGATACCAAATGCAAAACCTGTAGAAGAAACAACGAAGAAACCGGCAGATACTGAGGAAGAAGGCATCACCGATACGGTTCATGGTACGATATCGCGCAGAGTGCTTTCATCCGCCCGCTGGCTGGATTCATTTTTTGATGATGAACGGTTTGCGGCCGAGGATAACAGGACCCGTATTAAAGTCAGGATCGACACATTTTTGGAGGACGAAGCACCCGCTGAAGTCAAGACCAGAACGAGTCTGCAGCTTTCCCTTCCCCGTTTAAAGAACAGGGGACGCCTGATAATCAGCGGCGATCCCGATGAGGGCACTGATGAGCCGGATACGCCGGGAGAGACGATCACCGACCGGGTGACGGGCGATGAAGCCCGGAATGTGACGGCATCTTTTCTGTACGATCTGAGGTCAACGGCAAAACGGAATGTGAGGCTGAGAGCCGGTGTGCGGTACCGCGATGGCTCTCCCGTCGTCTTCCTGGCGCCCCGGTACCGGCAGCTTTTCGACCTCGGTCAGTGGGACCTTCGTTTTACGGAAGAAGTCAGGTGGTACACGGACATAGGGTGGCAGTCGGGGACACGGTTCGATCTGGAACGCCAGTTCCGAAAAAACCTTTTTTTCCGGACGAGCGCTGACGGATTCTGGACCGAGGAGGAGAATGGCTATTTCTACAGCCTGAGTTTCTATCTCCGCCAACCCCTGAGCCGCCGGCAGGCCGTCGAATACGAGTGGAACAACTATTTCCAGACCAGGCCCGAGAACGTGCTGGAGGAGGTGGTCCTCAGGGTCCGCTATCGACAAAGAATCTGGCGTGACTGGCTCTTCTACGAGCTGGCGCCCCAGTTCAAGTTTACCCGGGAACGGGATTTCGCCATGATCCCGGGAATCCTGTTCAGGATAGAAATGATCTTTGGGTGGCTGAAGGAGGAGAAGGGGTAACGGCAGAAGAGTTGCTGTAAAACTCTCAACAATAAAAGATATTTATCCACAGAGGGCATCCCGCGGAGCGGGACAGGC
>DMKB01000223.1 GCA_003454665.1 Nitrospiraceae bacterium
GTACTCCTTCCGTATTCTTGACCGCTCTGGATATCAACTGGACTGGAAACACGTCGCCGTTTTTCCGGATGTTTACGCTTTCCCGTTTCCGCGTCCCCATTGCATACAGCTTCTCGAATGAAAGGGGTTCCCACGTGTCCGGCGGCGCCAGCATCCTGGTGTCTTTGCCGATCAGTTCTGCGGCCTGAAAGCCGTGGATTTCCGCTTCAGCGTGGTTCACGTAAACAATCTTTCCCGACAAATCGCCGATCGTAATCCCAATCGGCAGGGACTCGATCGCCTCTCTCAGCATGGCGCGGCTGTTCTCTACCAGTTTGCGTCCCGTAATGTCCGTGACAACTTCGATGCCCGCGACAATCGTTCCGGTTCTGTCTTTCAGGGGCGACGTCGTAACTTCGATGAAGCGTTCTCCCTCATCGCCCGGCACTGTTCTTTCCACCGTATGAATGTTGCCGTCTGCAAAGGTCATTTCTACCGGACAGGATTCACAGACGTGGTCTCGTTCGTGAAAAGCCTGATAACAATATTCACCAGAGTGACCGCCCAAAATATCTCGGTGAGCCTGGTTCTGGTACAGCAGTTTAAAATCCCTGTCAAGAATGCCTATCCCCGCTCCCAGGGCCGCGACGATCGCCTCTGCCTTGGCATGCTCTGCTTCCGCCTTTCCCCTGACTGCCGTGAGCGCCTCCGCCGCCTTCTTCCGCTCTGTGACATCACGCACCACAGCCACCATATAATCCTTCGGCTGGCATTGAATGTACGTGACACTCACTTCCACGGGAAACTCGGTTCCGTCTTTATGCTTGTGCCTGCCCTCTAAGATCATGTGGCCGGCCTTCTTCACTGCCTTAACATGCTCGCTCCAGGAAAACCGGTTCGGGAGCACGGCTTCGATGTCGGTGACGCTCATGGAAAACAGCTCCTCCCGTTGGTAGCCGAGATTGGAGCACGTCTTTTCATTGACGTTCAGGAAACGGCTCGTTTCAGGATCGATCACGAATATGGCGTCGTTCGTCCGATTGATCAGGTCCTGAAAGACCTTGAGTTCTTTCTCCGCCTCTTTGCGCTCCGTGATATTCCTGACAATCTCTCTGCCGGCAACGATGTCCCCGGAGGCGTCCTCCTTCTTCGCAATTCGGTTGCGGGCCTCAGTCAGCTCTTGAATGAGTTGTTTCTTTGTCTTGTATTCATCCTTCATTCCGGAGACCCTCGCCTTAAACGCAAAACATACAGTAAAAATATATCATATAAAAACATATATTTCTGTTGAACTCCAGAGGAGCCATAGACAGGGATAGTGGCAGGGTATTTTTATGGTAACTGTCCTTAAAACATATTGATTTAATGGGTTTTTACTGCGCCATACGCCGGGAGGAGGTTCCCGTTACGCCACAAAAAATGCGTTACACGCCTACTTTTGAGATCGTATCGTGCTACTCACTTTTTCTCATGGAGAGGATGGGGGAGCCCCGTTGCGAGAGGTGATCGGTGCAGCAGGGAGACCACGGTATTGCCTCTGCCGGGTCTCCTCTGCACATTTCCGGACTTCAGTTGTTACGGTAATGAACCCCTAATAGACAAAGCTGAATCTCCTGCTCACCCCTGCCCGTTTCAGGAGGGACAGCGTATGACCGAAGTTCTGCTGAGACGTCTTGATATACCCCAGGATCTTCATTTTTTTGCGAATCGCCCTCGCTTCGGCCGACGGGTCTGTCATGACCTTCAGGAGGGCATCGGTAAACTCTTTGGCGACCTTGCGGTTCGCCCGCTTCGACATGATCAGCGTTCCGTTCGGATTTTCACCGGTGTCCACCCCGACGATTTGCAGGTGCGGATACTTGTGCTTCATATTTTCCCAGACACGGTTCTTCACGATCGCCACATCAGCCAGGCCCTTTGAGAGCGCATCGATGGCCGATCCATGGGAGCCCGCCTTCAGCATTTTTTTGGCCGTATTATGCCCGCCGATAGAGCGGAAATAAAACTCTCCTGACGATGCCAGGGAACAGAATATCACTGTTTTCCCCCGGAAATAGGATGTCGAGCCGGTATAGGTCGCTGAACCTTGCGGCGCGAGGATGACGGCCCAGTACGTGCTGGTCCCATCCTTCCCGAGCGGCCTGGCAACGGGGTAGGCCACGCCCTTGATCATCATGGAACCGGCAACCCCGGAACCGCTGAACATGGCGTCAGCCTTTCGCTTGGTAAACATTTTTGCCGCAGCCTCATAACTTTGGGCGCCGACAAAGGATATATCGATCCCCTTTGATTTGAAATACGGCAAGAGAGGCCGGTACTTCTTCGCCTCCCCGGGCTTGTCCTGCATGATGATGATCTTGATCTGTGCAGCCTCTGCAGCAGACGCAAAAAGACCCAGAGCAAAGGCTGCACACAGGACCCCGAGCAGGTATCTTCTTCCTTTTGCTGATAACAGATGCTTTTTCATGTCTTCCTCCTTAAATCTGAAATCGTTTCTGTTTCTCCCCTGCTCCTGTCTGCCCGCAGATCCTGGTGAACCGGGCATCGCAGGGCATATTGTGAGAAACCCCATCACCCCAATCTTACCACTTTTTTCTGCTTTGTCAACTTTTATTTGTTTTTTTGCATAATCTACAACCTTGTTTATAGTCATTCCATATTATGGTGACCATGGCAATATCTAAAGCTGTGGTTAGCGGAGCGCCCTGCGCACCCCCTATGCTTTGCTTTTTATGATTTCGTTGACGGTGTTCAGGAGATCCTGCGTCTGGATGGGTTTCGAAACGTAGGCATTTGCGCCGAGGGATATCCCGCGCTCGCGGGCATCATCTGCGCCCTCTGTCGTGATAACGATGACGGGGATATCTTTATAGGTAGGATCATTCCGGACCATGGACACGAGCTTCAGCCCGTCCATGAGCGGCATGTTGATGTCCGTCAGAATGACGTCGAACTTCTGGTTCGACAGCTTTTTGAGCGCATCGATACCGTCGCCGGCCTCGACGATCGTACTCCCCGGTATCCGCTTCAGGGCAAAGGAAATCAACTGCCGCATCGTCGGGGAATCTTCAACCACCAGAAAAGTATACTCAGGCATTTCATAACCTCCCTTATTTCTCTTTCAGCAGGTCGAGGAAACTCTGGATCGTCGTGAGCTTGCGCTCTGACTGCGAGTACAGCTTCGAGGAAAACAGCGCCGTCGCCGCATGCCCGGCGAGCATCGAAAACAGCTCGTAGTCGACGTTCGAAAACTCCGTCTTCTGGATCAGAAGCTTGTAGATCACGATAATACCGATCACATGCTCCTTGATCTTCAGCGGAATCGTGACGAGGGGGTGCGTGTAGTCTATCCCCTTCAGGTTCGTGGGGTCGCCGTCACGATAAAAGGCGTCCCCGGTCTTGGCCACCTGACCGATGATGCCGCTGCCCATCTTGATGCTCTTCCGCGCGTCCTGCCCCATGCCTTCCTGGGCAACGATCGACAGCTCGTTCGTCTTTTCGTCGAGCATCATGATCGAGAATTCCTCCGCCCCGATCAGGTTCATGACGATCTCCAGCACGATTTTGAGGGACTCGTTGAAATCCAGGGTGGAATGGAGCTGATAACTCGCCACGTAGAGGTTCGCCAGGTTGTTGTTCTCCGTCTCGACCTCAATGTAACGGTTGGCGAAGTCCTTGTTCTCTTCCTCCACCTGGTGGTAGCGGTCAAGGAGGCTCTTGTTCTCATCTTCCAGGGTCTTGAGCCGCTCTTCAAGGGCCTGCTCGTTGAGGGCCTCTCCCCTGCCCGACGATTTGCTCACCTCTTCCTGCTGCGCCAGCCGGTATCTGAGCTTCTCGTTTTCCTGCAGCAGTTCCTGGGTGAACTCCTCGCCCTTTTTGAAGACCTTCAGGAAGTTCTCAACCTTTTTTGAGAGAGAGTCGGAATCTTTTGCCATTCTTACCTCCGTAGGGTAACCTGTGCCAACAGGTATAATTTTTTCGTCAACCGATAGGCCGTCATACTCACGCCTCTATGGCACTCAACATTCTTGCGAAGCGCTGCTTGGCGCGTCGGCCTGTCCTTTCTCTATCGCCGCCCGCACGATTTTCTTCAGCTTCTGTGCCGTGACGGGTTTGTTCACATACTCATGCACGCCGAGGCCGAGGGCCTTCAGATAGGCCTCGATGGTGCTGTTCCCCGTAAACAGGACCAACGGCACATCCGGCGCGAGTTCCTTCAGGGACTTGAGCAGCTCAAGGCCGTCCATCCCGGGCATGACGTAATCGACGAGTACCAGATCAATCGGTGTCCCTTCCCTGATGACGGAAAGCGCTGCGTGGCCGTCAGGCCGGGCGATCACGTTGTATCCGAACCGTTCCAGGATTTCCCCGATGGACTTCAGGATCTCCGGCTCATCGTCTGCAAGCAGTATGGTCTTTCTGACCTTTTCCATGGCAAAAGAGCATGCCTCCCGCTCCGATGATTTCCGATGATCGATGAGCTCCAAACCTATATGGGCGCTCGCCTCATCCGGCTTTCATTCTTCATACGGAAATCCTGTAATGTACGCGGTTTGCCGCCAATACAGTCAAAATATAGCATAGGTGAGCGAATATTTCTTGGGATGTCGTGGTAATTATGGGTAGGAATACTTATCGGTTGTTTCCAAGGTCAGGCCGGGGTTTTGATAACAGGTTGATTTATTGAGCTTATATGCTTTGCAATGCCTCGGTATTGCTCGGCAACGTAATCCGTGTACACGAGGCAACAGCCCGATGCTGTTGTCTCGTCAGTCTGAACCTGCATGGTGGTGAAGTGCGACTGCGCCAAGTTTTGCTCAGGTGAGGGCGCCGTGCGCGCTAAAATGTTCCCGGCGTGGTGCCGGCATCCCTCATTTGCGCCGTGTAGGTCCGCCACAAGTTGCTTCCGTCCTTCAGGGTTACGGTCCCCTCTCCCTTGATGATATTCTGGCCTTCTTGACTCATGATGAACTGCACGAAATTCTTTACCTCTTGATTCGCACCGCGTTTTATCACGAGGTAAAGCGGTCGAAACAGCAGGTACTGCCCTGCGGCGATGTTCTGGTAGGAAAGCTCCTTGCCTTCGATCTTCAGAATCTTCACGTTTCTCTTGCGGGCGCTGCTTATCCCGCTAAAGCCGACGACCCATGGCGTCTTTTCGGCCATCTTTTCCAGGGGACCGGAGGACTTTACGAGTTTCGCGTCGGAAGTGAAGTCTTTTTTGGGATTCTTGAACACCAGTTCCCTGGCCATCCTGCCGACGCCCGATATTTTGCCTTCGCGCGCAATGACCTTGATCATGCGGTCCGGGCCGCCGACCTGCTTCCAGTTAATGATCATACCATCGAATATGTTCTTAATCTGTTCGAGCGTCAGGCTGTCTACGGGGTTTGACTTATGCGTGATCACCGCCAGGGCGTCCCATCCGACGGGTATCAGGCGGACGCCGCGCTCTTCCGGCCTCATGAGCACATGGCGACAGCTGCCGCCCATATCAGCCTTGCCTGCTGCCACGTCCACGATGCCTCGTGTAGCGCCGCCGCCCTGGAGCGTTATGACAACCCCTGTTTTCTCTGTGTACGCCCTGCTCACTTCCTTCATAAATGCCTTTTTTGTGATACCGCATCCCACCCAGTTCAGTTCCAGGGCCTGGGCCGTGGTACCGACGACAAGAATGCCGAGAACGGCGACTGCACCGAATAGTATGGATATCTTTCTCATCATGTCCTCCCTGCATCCATTATCTGCGGCGTTTTCTCGTTCCGGCGTAAAAGGCGTTTTCATCGCGGTGAATCCCCTTCACCTCAAGTATACCAAATTTAATTGTAATGTCAAATTAAAATTGTCGAATACCTGATACTTCCTGCTATATGCGTAACATCCTGATTAAATAGTGGTTTCTTTCGGCGCACTTCCCTGCTGAGCATGAAAACCACTGTTCCAACAGATCTTTGGGGCTCAAAGGCTTCTGTCGACAGGAGCCTGACGACGGCCCACGTCCCAAGAGCAGCTGCCCGATGGCCGCCAGAAAGAAGTGCTTTACTCGCCCCAGGCGAGGTGGTATAGTAAGGGTTCTCCTTCACTTCGCCATGAACAAGATCATCATAAAAGGCTGCCGCCAGCACAATCTGAAAAATATCGACCTCGAAATCCCCCGGGACCAGCTCGTGGTGATTACCGGGCTGTCGGGATCGGGCAAGTCGTCCCTCGCCTTCGACACCATCTATGCGGAAGGCCAGCGCCGGTACGTGGAAAGCCTCTCTGCCTACGCGCGCCAGTTCCTGGAGCAGATGGACAAGCCCGACGTTGACTCCATCGAGGGCCTTTCGCCGGCCATCGCCATCGAGCAGAAAACCACGAGCAAAAATCCCCGCTCCACCGTCGGCACGGTCACGGAGATATACGACTATCTCCGTCTGCTCTTCGCGCGAATCGGCAAACCCCATTGTTATAAATGCGGGCGGGAGATTACCGCCCAAACAGTGCAGCAGATCACCGATGCCGTCATGGAACTGTCGCCAGGCACGCGCATCCAGGTGCTTGCCCCCATCGTGCGCGAACGCAAGGGTGAGTACCGGAAAGAGCTCCTGGCAGCGGCCAAATCCGGGTACGTGCGGGCACGGATCGATGGAGTGATCAGGGAGCTGTCCGAGCTCGTGTCCATGGACAAGAAAAAGAAACACTCTATCGAGATCATCATCGACCG
>DMKB01000054.1 GCA_003454665.1 Nitrospiraceae bacterium
TTGATCCTCTCCCAGCCCAGTTCTACTTCGGCTAACTGTTTATTCGCCTGGATCAAAGTAGCCTGCGCCATTGCAAAATCTTCTCGGGCAACCTTGAGTTGAAGATCAGCATGCTCACTTGTTTCCCTGGACACGGCATGTGTTTTTACCAGTTTTCTATAGCGTCCGGCATCGCGGGCAGCCTGTTCCTTGCTGACGTTGGCTGCAGCCATAACAGCTTTGGCATGGATGACACCGGACCGGGTATTGTCTATTTGCAGGGGGACTGTTTTTCTCAGCGTTGCTAGTTCGGTGCGACCTGCCTGGACTTGTGCCTCTACAGTATTAACGGCTGCCCGGGCCTGATCGACCCGGGCACGTATTTGAACATCGTCCAGCGTAAGCAAGATCTGTCCCTTTTTTACGGAGTCCCCTTCACGAGCCAATAACTGAACAATACGGCCGGACACCTTGCCGGCAACTGTATAATGATCGCCCTCAATGCGACCATTTGTCAGGATCAAACCATCAGGTAAGGGCTCCTGCCGCCCCCATAACCACCAGGCGATCACTGTCGTCCCAGCCAATACTATTACCAGCAGGATGATAATTGCTTTTTGCCTTTCCATAAGAGTACTCCCTGGATATTTATCCTTATAAATTACGTCCACTGCGCCGGATGGAGATGAGCAGCCAGATCCCGACTATTGCCGCACCGGTGAACCCAAGCAGGCCGAACAACGGTAATCCCAGCAGTTTGGGGCCATGCTCTACTGTCATAACAGTGGACGAACCTATAATCAAAGCGGCGATCATAATACCCATTGTCAAGCGACTGGTGGCACAATCCAGTTGGTTCCCGAAATGTTGCAATTTTGTCACATCCACGTGCACCTGCAACCTTCCGCTTCGGGGGATCGCAAGAGATGGCGCAGATCCCGGCGCAACCCGGTGAGAATATCGAGTCCGCCGGCAACCACCTGCCATCCCTTTTTGGCAAGAGCATCCGGGGCGTAACGGGCCAGCAGTGCCCTGCGCAGGAAAGGAAAAACTCGGTCACCAGATCAAGCTCCGGGTCGAGTTGGCGTCCCATACCTTCCAGGGAGATTAACGATTTGGTTAGGAGCGTCAAATCCGGTGGTAAGGCAAGGTCGTAATCGCAAAAGGGAGGAATAGTGATTTCCGTTTTTCATCCAAGTCATGGTACTACAATCAACGGCCCTCAAAGGGCAAACCCCGCTGGATTGAAGGGTTGGGGGACGGTAGCCTAATAGAAAAAGGACGCTCTTCTTACGCGGAATCGGCCACTCCTTGGTGATCAGTCATTCCTGGGGGGGGCCTCTTGAGGAAATCCACCACTGTAGGCAGGAAATGGCGGGTTCTCGCGGTCAGCTTGGCTTCTTCGTTGGTTAATCGAGGATCGAGAACGGGATCGAGAACGGGACACTCTTTTTTCCTGCCCGATGGTCGGCTGGAAACCTGCCTGGAAGAGCAGCATGGGATTCCAGAGCAACAGGATGATAGCGATCTATACGGGACAGTAAAGATATCTTGGGAAAGGGATCGAGCCGGGACGAAGGCCACCCGGAGGGTCGATTCGTACTCTGTCAAGAACAGCTTGAGAAAGGGGTGCACGTCAGGAAAATGATGGTATGGAGAAAAAGGAAGTTGCACAAAGGGAATCTTACGAGTATACTACTCGTAAGGAGGGCTTATGAATACCAAAGACATCCCCGGTTCCGTTCGCGAGATCGCGGAGAGATTGGCGCAGCCTCGCCCGATGCGGAGAGGCTCTTTGTCTGTTCGATTTGTCAAATGCAATAAGCTTGGTTGCGCGTGTGCCAAGGATCCCGAAGCTCGACATGGTCCCTACACCAGCGTTGTTCGAACCGTCGGAAAAAAAACGCGATCGCGCCGTTTCCCTGCAGCTCAAACTGAAGTACTTCGACGGCAAATTGACGCAGGGAAGAATTTTCGCAAGGAAATTGAGGCGTATTGGCAATCCTGCGAGCAGTGGGCCGACGAAGAATTGGAAGCCACTGAGGCGATTTCGCAAGAGGATACAAAAAAAAGGGCGTCAAAAAGACCTTCGAAGCGGAAATCGCTGCCGAGATCGAAACACTCATAGCCCCAGGCGCCCTCGACGATCTGAGTTTCGAAGCGATCGAGATTGAAGCGCGGCGGAAAGCGCTTATTGTCGCTGCCCGGGCAGTGGAACAACGCCTTAACGCCGATATGTCAGATCACTTTGGTCCAACGATTCCGTGTTCATGCGGAGGCGCAGCTCGCTATGCTGGGCGTCGATCCAAGACCTTTTCTACCGTGCTCGGTGATTTGACGCTGGGGCGCGCGTATTTCATTTGCGAGACATGCGGCGTCGGGTTCTGTCCGAGAGACAGGGTACTTGGTATGACTGAAGGATCGCTATCGCCGGGCGTTTTGAGGATGGTAGGAGTGGTCGGCCCAACGGTTAGTTTTAGGGAGGGACATGAGCTGCTGCACGAACTTGCCGGTATTGAAGTATCCACCAAACATGTCGAAAGAGCAGCAGAGACGCTCGGTCGAAAAGTTGCAGACGATGAACGCAGGATCTTTGATTCGCCTGAACCCGAAATATCGATTGCACCCACTCTCTACTTGGGCATGGACGGTACAGGTGTACCAATGCGCCGATCGGAGGTGGATGGTCGGCCAGGTAAGCAGCCTGATGGCTCGTCCAAGACCCGAGAAGTCAAACTGTGTACGGTTTGGAGCGCTGAAGATCGTGACCCAGAAGGTATACCCATGCGTGACAAAGGATCCGTTTCTTACTCAGCAGCAATCGAGAGCGCGGCCACCAGCGATACTGATGATATTCCATCTGAATTTGCCCAGCGTGTTGTCCGTGAGGCTACGCGCCGCGGATTCGATCGCGCGTCCCGCCGCGTCCTTATAGGAGATGGCGCGCGTTGGATTTGGAATATCGCCGACGAGTTTTTTCCAGACGCTATTCAAATCGTCGATCTCTACCATGCCAAAGAACATCTCTATGCCGTGGCGAAGGCCATCTATGGCGCCGGTAACGATCTCTCGGAAGAATGGGCCGAGAAGCGCTGCAAAGAACTTGATGACGGGGAATTCGACTCACTCCTTACCAAATTGAGGATTCACTCAAAAACCCAACCGGACGCCGCCAAATGCTTGAATTACTTTCTTCGAAACCGCAACCGAATGAACTACCCGATTTTCCGCGCAGCAGGCTTATCTGTCGGCTCCGGTGTCGTCGAGGCCGGCTGCAAACGCGCTATCGGTGCACGCCTCAAATCTCAAGGAATGCACTGGAGCTTCAGCGGCGCCAATGCCATTATTGCACTCCGCTGTTGCAGACTCAGTGGCCGCTTCGATGTTTTTTGGAAACGACAAACAGTATCCTGCAACCTGGCCGTCTAGCGTCATCTCACAAAATTGACGTGCACCCTTGAGAAAGTTTGAGCTTCGTGCGTACCGAGGACGTCCGGAACTTGATCGTCGCCGTCGGCTGCCCCACAAGTGTTCAAATCAGGGGAGTCTGCCCTTCGAGGACCGTTGATTGTGGTAGGATGGACTGGACGAAAAAAGGAAATCACTATCCCCTTCTACCGCAAACATCACATCACAAAACAAACGTCGTGCCTGACGAACAAGGATAGACCGTGGGAGCGAAGCGAAGACGCGGTTTCCGCTCCGGGTGGGTGTTGGAACCTCTATCCTTTATCGTTTCGCATCTTTCCCGTCCTTACCTCACTTCGGAGAAAGTCTCGGCGGCTTTTGAGGCATTTTCGGCAGGATCACCCGGAAGCGGGTCTCGACATCCTCGGTGGAGTCCAGGCTGATCTCACCACCCATTCGCTGCACCAGGTGCTTGACGATGGCCAGACCGAGACCCAGGCCCGCCTCGCCCGGCGTCCGCGCCCGATCGACGCGGTAGAAACGCTGTGTCACCGTTCCCAGTTCGGCGGGGGGAATTCCCCTCCCGGAATCGACGACCTCCAGGACCAGAGTCGCCAGCTCTTCCTGGGCGGAAAGCCGGACCCAGCCCCCGGGGCGGTTGTACTTGACGGCATTATCTACGAGGTTGGATAGGACTCTTCCGAGAGCGCGGCGATCAAAACACCAAGAGATTTCGGCGCCTTCTTCCAGCCGCAGTTCGATCTTCCCCCGCTCGGCAACGTCTCTGAAATCTCCCGCAATCTCCCGCAGGAGCGGCCGCAGCTCCTGTAATTCGGGGTGAAGCTCCATTTCACCGGTCTCGATACTCGCGAGTTCGTAGAGTTCCTTGGTCAGTCGTGTGATGCGCTCCACCTGACGAACGAGACGCGGGGCTGCCCCTGTCGGAAGCTCGTCTCCCAGGGTCTCGACCGTGGTCCGGATAACCGTCAGCGGAGACCGGAGTTCGTGCGCGAGATCCTGCACAAAGCGCCGCCGCAACTCTCCCGCCCTCTGCCGCGCGCCGATTTCCTCCATCAGGACGAGGAGACCACCCGCGGAGAGGGCCAAAACACGAATTTCCCAGACCCCCCGGGAGTTCTCCACCTGCAGAGAGTGGGGAAGGCCTCCGCTGAGGACTTTCCGCACCGCCTCAAGAAGTTGAGGCGAACGTTCCACCTCTGGAAGCCGAAGCCCAGCCACCTCGTCTTCACGGAGGAAATCCCGTGTCCGGGGATTGCTGCGGAGGATCTTCAGCTCGTCATCGAGGATGAGACAGCCCTCACGCATCCCGATAAAGAGATCCTCGATTAAATTCTCGCGGAGCTTCGCCTCTGCCTTCTGCTCCGCAATCTCCTGATGCAGTTTCCGGAGTCGCACGGCCAGGGCACGCAGGGAGTCCAGTTCCTCCTTGTCGAGCAATTCGCCTAGCGGCGCCAGGCGGCTCCGCCACAGGATGAGAGCGGGAAACAGCGCCAACAGGATCGAGAGACCCAGCGCTACAAAAATTCCCGGCCTTATCCCGAAAAGCATCAGGGCTATGGCCGGGAGCAGGATAATCAGCCCGAGAAGGATAAGGGAAAGTCGCTCCCGCCTCATGCGTAGCCGCGGAAGCGATATCCCGTCCCTATGAGGGTCTCGATGATC
>DMKB01000109.1 GCA_003454665.1 Nitrospiraceae bacterium
TTTCCGGCGGCCAGCGGCAGCGCGTGGCCCTCGGAAGGGCCATCATTCGAAAACCGAAAGTATTTCTCATGGACGAGCCCCTGTCCAACCTCGACGCCCGGCTCAGGGTCGATATGCGGGCGCAGTTAAAGAAACTCCACCAGGAATTGAAGATAACAACGGTGTACGTGACCCACGACCAGGCCGAGGCCCTCAGCCTGTCCGAACGGATCGCCGTGCTCAATCGCGGCGAGATCCAGCACCTGGGCACGCCGCAGGACGTTTACCTCAAACCGGCGACGTTGTTCGTCGGCGGGTTCATCGGGAGCCCTCCTATGAACTTCCTCAGCGGAACGATCAGGAAAGCACAGCCTCTCGAAATCGACTGCAACGGAATCACCCTTTCCCCTGCCCTCGAAACCATGCCTGTTGGCACGGTCGTAACCATAGGCATACGGCCCGAAAACATCACGGTATCGAACAAGAACTCGGGGGGCGATATCGAGATCACGGTCTCGATCGTGGAGCCGGCAGGCTCGTTCAACTGGGTTGATGCCGAATGGAACGGTGTTCCTATGAAAGGGACCGCGAATCTGGAGGCAGTGCTGAAACCGGGAGACGCGGCGTACATGAGTTTTCCAGCAGAAAAGATCGTTGTCTTTGATGCAGCGTCGGAAAAGAGATTGTAAGGTCTCGATTGAGGGGTGGAAGTAACGAATAAAGATCGGACTCTTATTGGTGCTGCGGTCGTTCAAAAGATAGCTCAGGAGCGTTTGGTTGTCGTGCGCTTGGTGCGGTACGGCGCCTTCGCTTCGGCGACGCGCATCCCCGCCCCTTTCTTCAGCGGTTCGAATACGACGCGGACTCGGGCGTCGAGGGCCTTGGCAACGCGCCGGAGGGTGCTGAGGGAGTGGCCTTCGTAGCCGGGTGACTCCAACCGGCTGATCTGTTGCTGGGAGAGTTTAAGGAGCTTCGCCAGCTCCTTCTGGGAAAGCCCGGCCTGCCGGCGAAGGGCGGCAATTTGGAGCGCCACGTCCCAAGCCTCGCCGGCGCGTTCAAAGCGGGCGGCAAACTCCGGGTCCCTTAATTGCTCCTGAAGGTAACGGTCAAAATTGGCATTTTTCATCATTATAGAATAGACCCGGCCACAGAAGTTCCCGTTATATGCCAACACTCATTTCGAAAGGATCGGTTTTCCAGTCAGCACATTCAACATCTGCACGAGCCGGGTCTTTCGCTTATTCGCTTCCGTCAGGCATGCCAGATAAGAGGTCCAGTCGGCTAATTTGCCGAGCCCGTCAAATGCCTTTCGCGCTTTCTTGAGATAAGTCACAGCCTCGCCGTACGCGCCGACATTGGTCTGGGCTATATACGACTCGGCAATCTTCTTCCAGATGGCTATCGCGCGCTCAGGATATTTCTGAGCGATGGCGGTCGCCACCTCGTCATCACGGTGCGATCCAAACCAGGCGTTTGCTCTCTGTTTCTGAATGTCATACCAGTGCAACACATCGTCAATGCGTTTCTCGTGAATAGCGATGTCGATCAGGACATCCGTGAAAGGCGGCTTTTCCCGTCGGGGTTTTTCTCGCATCTCGAAGCCGGTATCGGGCAGGGGCCAGTCGGACTTGCCGTTCGGATGCACACCCGTTTCCAGGAAAGTCATACAGACATTTCGGACCTTGGGCCAGACCTTCGCCTTTTCGCTTGCCTTCTGAAGGTCCTCGAAAGCTTTCAGGCAGGGATCTTCAAAAAAATCATCAGCGCGGAGCGCTGCCACGAACGGCCAGTCTTTCTTCTGTTGCCTGATTTCCCGCAGCGCGTTCTTTAAGGACGAAGCAATACCCGGCAGTTTGCCTTTAAATTCCTTCATTCCTTTGCGAATCCACTCCTCGGCTTCCGCTGTACGGCCTGCTTTCCTCAGCTTCCTCACAAGGCGTTCATAGCTGCCGGTAAATTCGGCCTCCTGGAAACAGAGGGAAAGGGCTTCTTCTGTTCTGCCGGCATTTTCCAAGGCACGGACAACTTCATCAGACAGGTTGTCACGCCGGTAAAAACGGAAGAAAGTGTCTTCCTGTCTGTCCGGTTTCATGTTTTTCAACCTTGCGAGGAGACGGTCAGCCAGATCGCTCCATGTCTTTTTCCCGAACGTGCGATGCAGGAATTCATCAAGGCCGCGGCAAAGGCCGTATTCATCCCTGAGGCCAAGATCAACGGCGCGCTCCAACTTGTCCGTATCGGCTAATGAGCATTTCGCAAGGGCCTTGAAGACGATCGGCATGGTCCGGGCTATCTCATCCGCGGTCTCGCCTTCATCATCGGATTGTTCGATCTGTTCCTTTCCTCTCACGAACAGCTTTTCCCCCATCCGGACAACATCATCCGCGCATCTTTCATCGAGAAGCTGCTGAAGCCCCTTGCGGACAGGCGAATAGTCAGGCGTGTACCCCGTATGCTTCCAGTAGTTGCGCCATCCCGGCTTGCCGCTCGTGACCACAATCGCTTTCGTCACGGCCTTGACCAGAACATCGCATCCCTTTTTGCCCGATGTGCGGGGCGCGAATCCCAGTTCCTTCGTCAACTCAGGATGGTCCTTCAGAATGCCGGATAGCATCGTTTCCAACTCCTTCTTAGATTTCTTCTTGATGGAGGAGGCAACATCGGCTCTCGTAGACTGGAGATCGTCTTCAATAGAGAAGTCATAGTCCTCATCATCTTCCGGAAGGTCATCATCGTCATCCAGAGCAGACTCATCCTCCAGCAGAATGAGCCTTTCGTCATCTTCTTCCGCTACAGGAATCGTTGCGTTCTTTTGAAGCTGGTCAAGGTATTCGAGCACGACCGCGACAGCATGCTTGCAGGTTCCGCCGTACGGACAGGTGCAATCCGAGGAGAGACGCTTCCTTTCCATCGAAACGGTCGTGGCGTAGTTCTCCGTCCCCCGCACCCATGCAAGAAGGCTGCCCGTACGGATTACGGCCAAATCCCGGACGTATCCGCTCTTCTGATAGGATGTTCCTCGGGATATGATCTTCGTTCCGGCCCAGGCTTCCAGATCGTCCCAGGTGAGGTCGTGCATCTTTTTATTAGTGTGTTTCCTCATTCGCTATTCTTTTTGCTCGTAGGCCCCGCATTCGAAATTGTCGTGATCTCGCTGATCGTTACGTGTCAAAAGGCACAGGATTTCCTCTTTCCCGCCGGCATTGTCTTTCCTGCAGGTAAGACACAGACCCGGTTTCGGGACCAGGTCGGAATTGATCTCAGTCCCGTCATCGCTAAAGAAGCCGGATACTACCTGCACCGGCTCAATGCTGTTTATGATGAGCCACTGGATCGCTTCCTCCCGCATCCAATCGTCCTTGAACTTGTACCATTTCTCAAGCTCGTCGGGATGATCATTCAGGATGCTCCTGAACCGCCTGAATGCGCCCCTGCCGTTCAGAGCATGAGAAAGCTTTTCCTGAAGCCCCTTGCGGCGCACGGAATCAGCAAAGGCAACCATGATCTCATACCCTTCTCGGGATTCACGCTTCGGGATCGGCAGGAAGCGGTTCTTTTCATCGCCGAGGATGCTCCCGGCAATTTCAACAAGGTCCTGCTCCCAATCGGAGAGTGCCTCGGCTGCCTCATCGCTGTCCTCCACTGCGCGCATCACGCTATCAGGCATGCTGATGATTTCGCCCGTTTCCGTGTCGAGATAACCGGTTAGCTCCATATTTTCGCCCATCTCCATTTCGGAAACGAGTTCTTTAAGATCGACTTTCAGTTTCTTCAAAACAACATCCTCCATCGGCAGTATCTCATTGTGTAAACCCTCTCACGGCATCCATTAGCCGGGACATCCAGCTTACCTGCCGAGAATAGGACCTATTCCGCTGCGAGTACAACATCACAGAACTGGCCCCAAGACGCTGGTAATAAGCAATAAGTATACTTCAAATGTAATATTTCAACGATTACATGAATTCCTGCGCCTAAAATATACCACCATTACGGTCCACTCTGCCTCCCTTCGCAAATACGAAAGCATTTATTTGCTGGTGGAGCCCCTCCGGCAGTCACGCCTTGGCGTGACATCTCAAAAAGCGACATCCCGTCCCGCTCGAGCGGGACCGCGGGATCATACGTCAGGATATCCAGCTTTCCTGCCGGAAACGAGAACTCATTATGCGCCGCGTGCTTGACTTGTCACGGAGAAAAACACCGTCCCAATGCTATGATTACAACATTATAGACCTGGCCCCAAGACGCTCCATAACGAAGATAAAAACGCAAGACAATCAACCTGACAAGTAAAATAATAGCCGCGACGCTTCCTCCAGGACGCTTTCATCTATTTTGCGCTGCTACCAATTTTTTTCCATTTAGCACTATCAATAAGATTTGACCTGATGATTTTTATATGCTTGCAACCATCAACAGCTTGAATTGTCTCTTTCAGAGAATCAAAGAAAGGCTTTGGCATCCAAGGGTTCAACGATATTTTTTCTATACAATCAAGCGACACAGGTATGTCCCTGGTAGAATAGATTGTCTGCTTACTGGAATAGATTATTCGAAACTCGCTTTCGTCCTGAAATCCATACCTCTTAATAAAAGGGAGGCTCTTAATTCTCAGTGCCATTTTATTAAGTCTCGCAAAGGTTACATACTGTACCGAACCGGTTTTAATTTCAGTATGTTTCTTAACAGCATTAACAAGAACGTCGCGCCTAAATGTGATACAAACGCCACTTGATCCATCCGCAAAAACCCGCCAGTGATGATATGTTTCTCCAACTTCGGTAAAACAAAGCGCCAACACCGTTTTAAGTTTTAACTTTTCCTTATACAAAGACAGAAAATAGGAGTCATTACGATCATCCCATGAAGATGGATCAAGCAAGGTAATTGCACGATTCTTTAGTAAGTACAAGAGTGCTGGTACGTTCGTATACCTCTTCAAAAGTTTGTCTTTCATAGAATGCACCTAAGTATTTTGCTGTAATTATCGAACGCCGAACTGGCTCACCAATCCCGCTATAGACATATTCTCCATAATCGCATCATGCGGAATCACTACATACTTCCATGGTTTGCCGTCGTTGCCGGTGGAATGTTTCGTCGCATGAGAGCACCATTTGACGGCTGCGTCCTTCTTGGCCTGCACCTCGGTGCTGTCAATATCGTTTCGCGCCTTAGGCTCCATCATATATATGCATTTATCGGTCTCAGCCACGAAGTCCGGCACATAGTCCCCTTGGACAGTGCCTGCCTTATAGGAGATATGAAATTGACCAATGGCCGGCCTAAACCATTTTTGAGATTCCCGATCGAGAATGACCGCTAGTTTTCTCTCCGTGTCGGAGTGGAATTTCTGTATAGGATACAGGCAGCGCCTAAATCCACCAAAGAGCATTTGACCGATCCTGCTTTTATCCTCGATAGTATCGCGGAAATCGAAGACCGGCTCATTCGCCTTGTTCGTGAAGGCGCTCGATTTCAGGTCAGTAAAACCCTTGCTTACGACCACTTCGTAATCAGCCGCCTTTTCCCACTGGTGCGCCTGCATCTGGGCATGAATGAATAACGCAAGTTGTTTCTGGTGGTACTGCAGCACATTCTTGGTGTCGTCTTCAGATAGGTACGATCGAAGATGCTTCACCACCTGCCCTGCAAGGCCATACAGCAGGTCCGCGTGCTCGTCATACGATACATCGTCAAAGTCGATAAGCCCACGAACCAGGTAATCTTCAAGCCTTGTCTCCTGCTGACCGCCTTCAGTGGAACCCAGGGTTTCCTGGGCGTTCGTGCGCAAGTGCTGGATGAGAAGATCACGCTCGACCGGCTGATATCGAATGCCTGAGCAATCGAGGGTGAATGAATTAAATCCGACGGTCACCTGCCCCTTGGGCACGACCAGTATACGCGGCATATCAATCGTCTGCTGTACCACGAGTTCGGCGGTCTTCGCAACCACGGTTGCGATGTTCGGCTTTTCAGCAATCTCCGGTAGGGCCTGCTGCATCGGAGCAACGTACTCAGCCACTTCCTCGGCGATCTTCTCCTGTACGTCCTTCCTCAGCAAATGGTTCGATGCCGGCAGATTTTCATATTTTTTGATGACGCTCACGGTTGCCTGCGCGATTACACGCTCTGCTTCCGATGTAAATAGCGGCGGTGCTGTTTCAGCGGCTGCTGTACCTCCGGTTGACACTGTCGGGGCGGCCCCGATCTGCGCGGCAAGATTCGGCTGCACAACTACGGTCTGCATCTTCTGCATGTCGGTTGCCGGGTCGAGGACAATTTGCTGGAGCCGAATTGCGGAATCGGGCCTATTGGCCTCGTCAATGATCTCCTGGAATCGATCATGGGCGACGATGTTCAACCGGTCCACGCTGTTCACGCCGGTCCGCCTGCCGTAAGGCAGCCGCAGACCGCGTCCGATTGACTGCTCGATCAGGACACGGGCATTTGCTGCCCGAAGCGGGACGATAGTATACAAATTCGTCACATCCCAGCCTTCCTTGAGCATGTTCACATGAATGACGATCTCGGTAGGCTCATCCGGGCTTTCGACACGAAGGAGCCGCTCGATCATCTCGTCTTCTTCGGCCCCGGTCTTGCTGGAATCGACCTGGATCACCTTGTCCTTGTACCGGCCCTCGAAGAATTTGTCCGACTTGATGTATTCGATCAACTGGCTCGCATGGGTCGTGTCCCTGGCGATGACCAGCATGAAGGGTTTCACAATCCGCTGCTCGGTCTGGCGCGCATAGGTCTCAAGCTCGACCTTGGTGTTTTCGTGCAGCCGGATACCATCTTCGAGTTTTATCTGCTCGATCTGCTCAGCCGAAAACTGCTTGGGGTCGAAGTTTTTCTGTGTAACAACAGCAGGCTCCTTCACAAAACCGTCCTGCATGGCCTTTGCCAGAGGGTAATCGAAGATCACATTCTTGAACTGGATCGAAGCTTTCGCTGTCTCCACGACGGGCGTGGCCGTCAGTTCCAGCCCAAGAACCGGTTTCAGCTCATTGATAGCGCGAACGCCTGCCGATGCACGGTAGCGGTGCGATTCGTCCATCAGGAGCACTAGGTCATCCAGCCCGGCGAGATATTCGAAATAGCTTTCGCCGATATACTCAGACAAACGTTTTATGCGCGGAGATTTTCCGCCCCGGACTTCGGAATTTATCTTCGAGATGTTAAAGATGTTGACGTGGACAGACAGATCGATGCCGGGCAAGACGCCCGCCCGCACTCCGACACCGGATTCATAGTTGTCACCAGTAATGATGACTGGAAGTTCGACAGCAAACTCGGCAATCCCCTTGAAGACATACTTAGCTGTGTTCGGAGTGAAATCAGCTATCAGCTTATTGTAGATCGTAAGATTGGGTGCGAGGACAAAGAAATGGTTGATGCCGTGAGCAAGATGCAGATAGCTGATGAATGCACCCATGAGTCGCGTCTTTCCAACGCCGGTGGCCAATGCAAAGCAGAGCGAAGGAAAATCGCGTTCAAAGTCCGAGACGGTCGAGTATTCAGACTTGATCGTTTCAAGCGCCGCCTGGATATCCGCCCCCTTACGAGGCGGCACAACCTCCGTAATTCTATCCAGGATCTCAAGAGATCGTCTTTGGGGCGGCCGGAGGCTGAGCCGCCCGGCAATGGCGTTTACATGACGGTTCATAATGTCTGTCCTCGTCAGTCGTTCCGCCGGTTGATGAGATTGACGATCACTTTTGCAATCGTGTCTTTCTCCTCCGGCTTGCTCTCGGCAATAAGAAGCGTCAACGCCACCAAAGCGTTGTCCGCAATTCGTTTGGACCCGTCGGAGCGGTAGAGAATCCCGTTCCCCGCGAGAAAATAGACGAAGATCGCCGCGGCAATGCGCTTATTCCCGTCGATGAAGGCATGGTTCTTCACAATGAAGTAGAGAAGATTGGCCGCTTTCTCCTCGACGCTGGGATACAGGTCTTTGCCTCCGAAGGTCTGGTAGATCGTTGCGAGGGCGCTCTTGAAGCCCTCATCCTTTTCCACACCGAACAGGCCCCCGAATTCTCCCTTCATCGCGGCCACGATCGCCTCAGCACTCGCATGATCGAGCACATACGCGGGTTTGGTGGTCGCCTCGATCGAAAGCGCGCCGTGGTCGTAGCGGTCGAGAGTGGTAAGGGCGTACGCATAATCGGTGATGACGTTCAGCAAGCCCTTTGCCTCGTCCAGGCCGACGATCTGATGGGCGATAGTCTTCTCAAGCAGCGTGACGGTGCGCCGCAGATCGGCCAGCTTTCCGGCTTGTTCTCGCATCCGCTGTTCGTTGACGGTGTAGCCGCGCACCAGATGGTCGCGCGGCGTCTTTGTCGCCCATTGTCGGAACTGGGTGCCGCGTTTGGAGTTTACCCGGTACCCGACCGAAAGGATCATATCAAGGTTATAAATGTCCATCTGGCGGACTTTTCCGTCAGCGGCAACCTGTGCATTTTTTGCACTGGTTGACTTGCGCTCTAACTCTTTTGTTTCATAGACATTTTTTAAGTGCCGAACGATGACCGTCCGGTCTCTGCCGAACAAAAGGGCCATCTGATGAGCGTCCAGCCAAACCGTTTCATGGTCTAGCCGCACCTTGAGCGAGGCTGTCCCGTCTTCGGTCTTATAAATGATGACGTCGCTGGCCTTTGTCATTGCTCATCCTCGAACAACGCCTGCTGACCCGGTTTCGGCGGAGCCTTGGGCAGGTTCTCCACCTGCAAGCTGTAGTCGTCATGCCCCCATTCGCAGCGCTTCAGAACCGCGTTCGGAATCTTCTTGATCGTCAGGTTCGGGTACCGGTCGGATTTGCCGCGGAAGGCGGAGCACAGGACCAGAAGCGACCGCCCTTCCCCGACCTCATCGGAAAGAGCCTGGAGCTGGTCATGGTTCAGGTTCTGCGTTGTGACATAGATGAAGTCCTGTTCGCTCGAATGGCCTTGCTGCCAGTAAACCGCATCACTCGGAGCATAGGTAAAGCCCTCTAATTTACACAACGCTTCCGTCAACATTGCGGCATTGTATTGTTTGTTAATGACCCAATTGCCCCACTTGTCTTTTTCGAGCAGAGACGGCGCAAGCCGGTAATACCTGAATCCCCCGCCGCCTTTCCAACCCACGGCCTCGGTTATCCCGCCCGGGTCTTGCCCGTCGATCACCTTCTTCATGCGGGGGATGATGTGGGTATGGCAATGCTCGCCCAGCTCCACCATGATCCACCGCCGGCCCATTTTATGAGCCACTGCGCCAGTTGTGCCGGAACCGGCGAAGGAGTCGAGGATAAGGTCCCCGGGGTTGGTTACCACATCCAGTACTCGTTTAATTAATCGTTCTGGTTTAGGCGTATCGAATTGAGATATTTCCTTTACAAACGCCTTTACTTCGGCTTTTGACGTCCGGTTACTACCAACGTCCTTATGAAACCAGACTGTCTCAACAGGACGCCCTACCGATGTATCTGCGTAAATTCGGAAATATGGAGTCCAACCTGCCTTCCCTTTTCTCCATTCAATTCGTTCTTTTTCGGTTTCTACTTTTTCCCTGCTCCATCGCCATGCTCCGTCCGCCCCGTTCTGCTTCTTTGGATAAACTTCTGTTCCATCGGCAGGTGCGATAAGCGGATAAAAAAGATTCGGTCTTGCTACTCTACTATCACCTTGTCCTCCCATTGCACGAAGTGGTTTCAGGTAATATGAACGACCTGCTTCATCTTTTTTATCATAGTGACGTGGCAGTTCTTCGTTCTCTTGTGATAGTTTTTTAAATGTCAGCGACTCTATATTTTTCGCGAATGAAAGCACGTAATCATGCCTTGATGAAAAAAACTGAGCATCCATTCGTGGGCTGTCCGACTTTTCCCATACGACACCACCGATAAATTGAGACCGTCCAAAAACTTCGTCACATAGCACCTTCAAATAATGAGCCTCGTTATCGTCAATCGTAATCCAGAGAGACCCATCGTCAGACAACAGCCGCCGAATAATCTCTAGCCGATCTCGCATCAAGGATAACCACAGCGAATGTTCAATGCCGTCGTCATAATGCTCAAACGCGCTCCCTGTGTTATAAGGCGGATCGATAAAAACACACTTTACCTTACTTGCAAAGTCATGCTCCAGCGCTTTCAGCGCCAGCAAGTTATCCCCAAATATCAGCTTGTTGTAGAAAACATCCTTCTTCGTTATCTGGTGCGGCGCGTGATAGGTCTTTTCCGGATCTTCGAGAAGAATACGCGGCTCCAGCTTTGGCCGATTTTCCTTGCCGATCCAGGTTAGTTCGAGTTTTTGTTTTTTGTTTGTCATATTATAATCGCAACGAAGGTAATCATTTGGTCGAATTATTGAGTCGACATTAAATTTCCCATCTCACAGATGTTTCTTTACACTGAAATCAATAAAAAAACGTTAAGCCGAGTTATCATTGAAAATCGCAGAGTTCACGATTGAGGCTTGTTACCACTATACCTCTCCATTGTCTTTTGCGTCAGGTGGGTTCGCTACGGCACAGAAAGTATCCCCCTGAAGGCAGCTTTTGCTCCATTTGACTTCAATCGCCCTTTCAATAATTGTCTTTAAGCTTGGAGAAATGAATGCAGGATTACGGGATGTGAGTTTCCTGGCGATATAACGCGCGATAAGCGGCTTGCCTGTATCATCACTTAAACCCAGTTCTTTTTTGGCGTCACCGGTTAGAACATCTACGTCTGGGATTTCGCTTTTTAAGTCAGTTTCCCAATTTTTTGGAAAGCACGCTATGGTGTTTGCGACAAAGAGAGACTGAGGCTCATTTTGGCTTTCTCCAGCCAAGGCAAGAAGTTCTTTGGATTTAGCGATAACGTTCTTATCTGAGTTGCCGCTATCATAATCGAGCAGGATATAGCAAGGTATATGTAGTTCATTGAAAATTCTGTAAAGCCGATCCATCGCTCCTTTTCCGCCACATTCCACAACGCTGATACCTTGAGGATCAAAAGCGCAATTTGGAATCGCGTCGCTATAAATCGGCAGGCTGTATTCCTCAGTCGGCCCTTCCACAAGAATTATCTTAGAGGCAAAAAACCCTTCATTACGGCGTGGATTATAAGCATGAGAATATCGATCACGCATGGATTCAGATGAGACCTTACCTTTGAGTTTCGGAAAGCGAGCCACAACGTCCTGAATCATTCGGGACATAGGCAACTGCCAAGCTGTGCTTTCTGTCGTTTTTTTGCCACCAGACGTTTGACATCTACTTTCTAGGCGAATGATCTCATCGAAATATGAGACATCTACAAGTAGGGCTGAGTGGGTGGAGAAAAGCACTTGGTCGCCACTTTCGGCAATCTTGCGGAAAACTCTGCGAATAGTTCGTTGCGCCTGCGGGTGCATGTAGAGTTCGGGTTCCTCAACAGCCAGGATGAGATTGCGCTTTTTCCCCTCGGCGGAGCAAGTTATATATTCCGCATAGCGTCTCAAAATCGTGAATATTATAGCTCGTTGAAGTCCGTGGCCTTTGTTCTCAACGGCATTTCTGAAGCCGTCATCAACGTAGAGTTTCGGCGAACTGAGAAGGACTTCCAAGGTAGGTGTCTGGAATTCAATCTCTAAGTCGCAGCCGACGAAAAAATCGTTCAGCAGCAAGTTGAGTTGTTTCTCGGTTTCGGCAATCAAGGGAACACGTTCAGTCCCGCCAGAGCGATTCATCTGTTTGGCTATTTCGGCCAGAATGCCTTCGATCTTGGCCCGCTTCTCCTGCGTGACTGTGTCAAGAATCGCAAAGAGTAATTTCCCGAATGGACTGCTTTTGGTTCCCTTAGATTCTTCGGCTACGTCGCGAACGGCAGGAACCAAAACAAAGAAGGGTAGTATTCCTTTCAGAACATTGGCATAGCCCTTAGGATTATCAATCCATGCGTCTTGCATAGGTATCTTAGCCGCATGAGCTGTTACAAAATCCTTGGCTTTTTCTTTCCAATCTCCCACTTTTGGTTCTTTTGTACCACCTATAAATTCGGGAAAACTCACGCCGTCTACAGTCAGTTGGTCCTTGTTTTGCCACCAGTCCTTGATATTGTTGCCGTTGATGTTGGATTCCCGAAGCCATTCTGGTTCTGGCACGGGCTTCATATAGTGTTGGCCTATTTCAATCTTGACCTCACCCTGCTCTAAATCGATGTCAGCTTCTCCGCTCTTTGCACCCATTCTTGCTGAGCGGGCCACATGGAAGGTTCCGTCGGTTTTCAAATAAGAACCTAATACCTCCTTTTCCTTGTCCGCCAGATCAGAGAAGATGGCCTCTACGCGAATTTCCAAGCCGGTGTCCTTGTTCCAGAACGATTCTTCGTTCAATGACTTAATGGTCGGGTTAAAAAGAAAATCCAAGGCGCGGAGAACCGATGACTTGCCCGCGTTATTCGCACCCACCAATGCATGCATACCATCGAGTTCTAGAGATATTTCCCAACACGAACGGAAGTTAAGAATTCGAATATGAGTTAATTTCATCATGTTGTCCCTCGGCCTTCATGATAGTAAACTGGCGCACGGTCTCTGGCTAGCTTTGTAGTTTCGCCGATTATGTTACCACCTTGCGTAATATCACTCACAAGTCGCACAATCTTAATCACAGACTTCTTTCGAATCTGATTCCAGCGCCTTCAGCTCCAGGCCCTCAACTTCCTGCAAAGTCCTCCCCGCAATCCCATGCAGATCCCCATACATTCCAACAGTTGCCTGCATGACACGATCAATCTGCTCAGCGCGCTTGGCCCACTGTTTTGTGATTGCTTTTTTCTCTTTATCGAGGTCCTCCTGCATCGAGGAGAATGCCTCCACAATGGCCTGAACGCGTTGGCGGAAACGTGGGCCGGTAAGATACTGATAAACCATCTCAGTCTTTGTCTCCTGTCCTTCAGTAGCCTTCCGGGCTGCCGCAACCTCGATCAGCGTCTGGCGAAGCGTTATAGCAACAGGGAGCGCAGCCCTTGGATGGGCCACCCACACACCTTCAATGAAATCGAACGTCTCCACATCCTTCGGGAGGGCTTGACTGACGATCACGGCAACTTCGGCCTTGGCTGCCCGCTGGTCTTCACGAAGTTTTGGAAGCCAGGTATCGCTCCAGTTCTTGGTCCGTTTGGACTCCCACAAGATCGTTCCGCAAGACTGACCAAGCGGCCCAACAACGCGCTGCAATATGTCGCCACCGTGCTCTCCCTTTGGCACGGGCTCGATAGTATCGCGGGGGAATTTTGCTCGAAGCAGCGCTTCGAGTTCCAGCTCCTGAACTTCACCCTGGAGTTGCTGCGAGCCTTGCTCAGCCCTACGCTTGAGGTCCTCAATCTGTTTCTGCATCGAAGTGATGGTCTGCTCCTTTTCCATCACCTTCAACTTCATCTGTTCCTCAGCTTCCTTGCGGGCCTGATCTCGTGTGACGGTAAGCCCCTCCTGAACCCGTTTCTCGACCGTCAATTCCATTTCACGTTTGGCATCATCAAGTTCTCTTTGCTTACGGATAAGTTCAGCCTGAGCCTTTTGAGCCTCAGCGAGCTTTTCATCCCGTTGCTTGAGAATGTCTTGAAGATCGCATAGCTCCCTATTTTTTTGCTCAAGGTCGGTCGCCAGCGCAAGTTTGGCTTTCTTCGCTTCCTCTGAGGCGATCTTTCCGCGTTCCTGTTTTAGTTTTTCGGAAACTTGATCGTCTATGCTCTCCTTCGCCTTGGAAAGAGCTTCCTCTTGTTCACGAAGCGAAATTTCTCGTTTTGCAATATCAACATCTTTCTTAGCAAGACGCTGCTCATAATCACGGCGTGTCGTCTCGATGAGCGGCGCTGCAAGGGATTCTGTCAGTTTGATCTCGGTTTTGCATTTTGGACATATTATCGTCGGCTCTGTACTCATTGCAAACTCCATCGAATCGTGAATAGGTTTTTGAGGAACCACCAACAACCGAGGTAGAGTAGAGAGCTGGTCGTTTTGCCCAGTCCTCCCTCATCAAATCCCGCTACAGCGGGATTGCAGCCGCGGGGTCACTGCCACAACACCCGTAGCGCCGCATCCTGCTGCCCGTACACGTACACTTCGGTCGAGCACACGATCTCCGACAACCGTACGATGGTGATTTCCTACCGGCGCTTCATGATCCAAAAATACTCTCCCTACACGAAAAAGGCAAGCTTTTTTGGCAACATACGGCGTTCAGAGAGGAATTGAGATACTTGGTTCAGTGGGGATGAGCGGACTCTGTGACGGAATGGAGGAATACGACAAAAAGGGTGGGACAGAGAGAGCGAACCTCCTCATTGCCTGTTGCACTTCCGGGTTATTATATCTACAAGCTCTCGAAAGAGAAAGGGCTTCTTGAGGAAAAAATCGGCGCCGGCTTCGAGAAAATCCCGCTCTTTATGCCCCGCGCTTATGCCGATGATGCAGGCCGTTGGGCAGTGAATGCGGAACCATCGCGTAATCTCTATTCCGTTCTCTCCGGGCAGTCGGTAATCGGTGATGATAAAATCGTAGCACTTCTCCATCGCAAGAAGCATGGCTGACGTGCCGTCAATACGACAGGTCACCTCAAAGCCGTCCGCTTGCAGGAGATGGTGAAAAATCTCACTGATCGCCTTCTCGTCCTCGATAAGAAGGATCGT
>DMKB01000141.1 GCA_003454665.1 Nitrospiraceae bacterium
CATGCCCGATTCGAATACTTCCTTACGGGCCCTGCCGTGAGCCTTTGCGTGGTACATTGCCGTATCGGCATCACGAAGGATCTGCTCCGGTCGCTCGTATGCCTTCGAACTGAGGGCTATGCCGATGCTTCCCGTTACGAATACTTCATGGCCTGCTACGTCAAAAGATGCCTTCAATTCGTTTTCGATGCGCTCTCCAATAACCATGGCATTACTCAATCCCTTGATGTCTTCGAGGAGGATCGCGAACTCGTCTCCGCCAAGGCGGGCGACGGTATCTCCCGGCCTGAGGCATTTCAGAATTCTTTGGCCCAAAGCGACAAGCAATTGATCGCCGATGAGATGGCCGAGACTGTCGTTAATTACCTTGAAGCGGTCGAGATCGAGAAAGAGTACGGCAAACAAATAGTCACTGCGCCGTTTCCCGATCGCAATGGCGTGCGACAGCCGGTCCATGAACAGGGCCCGGTTCGGCAAGCCCGTCAGTCCGTCGTGGAACGCGTCATGGAGGAGCTGCTGTTCCGCCTCTTTGCGCGCCTGGACTTCCTGGCGCAGCTGTTCGTTTGTATCAGTGAGTTCGCTGGTGCGAACATCGACCTGGTCACGGTATTCCCGAAGATTGCCGAGCATGTGGTCGAAAGCGCGGGCGAGATCGGCGACCTCATCGTGCGTGGTGATCTCAATCGGATAATCGAGATTACCTTTCGATATCGCCCGGGTCGCTTTGTTCAGGTCTTTGAGGGGCAACGTGATCCTCCGCGTAAGGATCACTGTCAGGGCAATACCGACGATCAAGAATGCCGAAGTAAGGAAGAAGGCCGCAAGAATAAGTTCCCGCGTCCTTTTTCCTAGGTTCTTCTGGGCCAGACCCAGCCGTACGGAACCGATAATGTCCGAGGTGCCGCTCGTAGTTCCATTACCGAACATATCCGTCAAGTCGCTTCCGGTATAGCTCACGACGGGTGCAATTACATCGAGATAACGCTCTCCGCTCTTTTCATCGGAAAATTCCTCGGCAAGGACCGTCACCGCCTGCCCGGCTTTTTTCGTCCGCAGCGCAGCGGGCATATGCACGGACGGAACAAAGTCCTTACGCACTATTTCCCGGCCCTCTGCATCGCAAATAGCAACGTAGGCAATATCCTTCAGCACGGAGAGGCTCTCGACAACCTGCAGGAGTTTTTTGCGGTCATCGGCATAGACGCCGTATTCGCTGTTCAAGGCCGCCGTCGCCGCCGCGGTCCGGCCGTCATGCAGAAGCTCTTCATACATGCCGTCTATCTCACTCCGTATGGAGAGAGACGAAAGCGCCGCAGAGGTGACAAGGATAAGTGATATCGTCAGGGCGCTCAATTTTGTTACCAGACTTGTGGTTACTTTCGTCATCATGGATCTGCCGGCCTTACCTCAACAGACCGCCTGCGCTCCTCGAATGACTTCCCCGGGAATGTCGATCTTCATTTGCTTTGCCTTCCTGATATTCAGGGAATACAGCGCCTATCGTCGCTGAGTCATGGATATTGCCGTTAATCCGATGTCCGTCCACCGGGGGCAGCAACCGTGAGTTGTAGTCTCCGGGCCTGCTGAACCGGCACCTCAAAATTCGCGGCCTGAGATGCCACCCTTCCCTAAAGTATAGCAGATTTTTATTGTTATAACTATTATTATTTGCCTACTGGGGCGCCTTCTGCCCGCAGGTAGACAAAAATCGCATAGGTCTTCACGTCCGCCGCATTTACCGGCTTGACGAAAAAAAGGCCCTGAGTCGCCCCAAGGCCCTAATACCGTACCAAGGTTGTATTACCATGAAGCAGCCGACTACCTGATGCACGTATTGAAAGCCTGCCGCTACTATGGTTGTCCGGAAAGAGAATCCGTCTCTTTACGGGTTATGGTGCAGAACGGCGGCGGTGATGAGCCGAGAATCCAATGCTCTCACGGAAGCACAGTAAGAACATTAGATCTTCTCTACTTCAAACTGAAAGAAACGATACGCTTCCTTATCAAAAATGCAGAACTCCACCAGTTCGAGGGAGCTGTCGGCCTCGTCCCTGAGAAAAGCAATGGTTTTGCTGACAAGAATCTGCGCACACCGGTCCTTGGGGAAGCCGAAAATCCCGGCGCTGATGGCCGGAACGGATATGCTCTTGATGCCTTTTTCCGTTGCGAGCTTCAGGACGCTGTTGATTGCCCTCTTCAATTTCCCGTCTTCGTCGCCCTCGCCCATCTGCGGCCCAACGGCGTGGATCACGTGCTTCGCCTTCAGCTTGCCGGCGCCGGTCAGCGCTGCTTCTCCCACGGGAACATGGCCGATGGCATTACTCTCCTCCTGGATGACCTGCCCGCCCCTGCGCACGATAATGCCGGCCACGCCGCCGCCGTGCTGGAGCCGGCTGTTCGCGGCATTTACGATGGCCTCAACGTCCCGTTCAGTGATGTCTGCCGACACGAGGCGGATGGTTTTGCCGTTGATCTGTTTTTCGAGAGTATTCATTGTTTACCTCCGAGGAAGGCAAAGATTCAGGGGGACGCAGATATACGCGGATCAATGCGGATTAAAGCGCCTGGGAAATGCACAACTAATCTGCCTCTATACTTGGTTTACGTCATTGATGCAAACCACCGCTGGTCCGAGAGCACCACAGAGGTCTCCACCTGGCGATCGGGGATGGACCAGTATTGTCTGAGCACGCGGTCCTTTTCCTCCCTGGATACGAGACGAAAGCCGTGCTTTTCGTAAAAACGGACGGCCCACGCCGCCGCGGCCCAGGTCCCGACCAGGACCGGGCGGGTCGTCTTTTCATAGAGATAGGTGATGAGTCTTCCGCCGAAGCCTCGATTACGCAGAGACGTCCGCACATAGGCGTGCCTGATGAGGGTCACGTCCTGCACGTCCTGGATGCCCATCACGCCGACGAGCTGCCCGTTGTCTTCAACGCCCCAGAACACAACGCCGTTATCCATTTCTCGGCGTAAATACTCTCTGGACATATACGGCTCTTTCCAGCAATCCCGGGGGATAACGCCGCAATACGCCTCTGCGGCGTCGTTGATAATGGAATACAGGGCATCAAAATCAGCATTATCACACTGACGGACCATCATCGTTTTCCCGAAGTGAGAACAAGAATGAGAAGGAATGATCTTTTCGTGTTACTGAAAGAGCTTCCGGAGACGCTTCATGATGCCTGAACTCAATACGGTATCCGCTGTTTGAGAGATTTTCTGGATCTGTGGAACGATGTCGCCCTCGCCGTCCCAGTGTTCCCGTAGAATGTCTTCTCCTGCCTGCCCCATGATTTTTGCGACGCGGCTCAGGATAAATGCCACCGCAACCGTATCATCAACGAGACCGAGGGGCAGCATGACGTCCGGAATGAGGTCGATCGGTGATATCACGTAGGCACTCACCAGAATGAGCTGTTTCTTGAGGGACCCCTCGATACGCCCATCCCGGAGCAGNNGGGCGAAGAGGTCGGGCAGGAGGAGGAGATAGCCCCGGATCGCGTCACTGACGTGATGCTCCGTGAGCCAGGCAGCGAGGCGTGCGCGAAGCTTGGTGTAAAACTTTTCCGCGCGCCCTGCTTCGTCCTCTGCTGAATGAGTGGTTTGAAGTTCCTTCATGCGGCACCCCTGAACAGATGGCTGAAATGGATGGTCGTCTTCACTCCCTTGGAGAAAAACTCCAAATGACAAAAGCCAAATGCCAAATAAATCTCAAACAGCAAACTTTAATCTGCATTGGTTTTTGGATTTTTGATATTCATTTGAACGTTGGGCTTTGACATTTGACCTTGAGTTATCTTCAACAAACAATTTTTGCTCTCACCCGCATAACAGAATAATTATACCAGAATCCGTAATGCTCACGAGGTACTCTTCACCGCATCGGCATTCTCCTTCTTCACCCAGTACGGGCTCGCGATGTCCTCAAAGGCCGTCATGGCCGCGATCGTGCCCTGGCCCACGGCAACGCCGATCTGTTTGACCCCGCCCGTGATGTCACCGGCCGCATAGACATGAGGCAGCGACGTCCGCATCGTCGTAAGGTCTGCCTTGATGTAGCCATTCTCATCGAGTTCAAGGCCTATCATCTTCGCGATCTCGTTGTTCGGCACGTATCCGATGGCAATGAAGATGCCCTCTGCCGGCTCTTCCTTCAGGGTGCCGTCTTTTGTATTCTCTATCCGGACGGACTTCACGAGCTTGTCGCCCTGTATCTCCTTCACCTCGCTGTTCCAGACCACGGGAATACCGGTCTTTTCGAGGTTCTCCCGGAGATGGGCCTGGGCCCGCAAGGTGTCCCGGCGATGGATGATCGTGACGTCAACGCCGATGTTATGGAGGTAGAGCGCGTCGGTAACAGCAGTGTTTCCCCCGCCGACGACGAACACCTTCTTGCCGTCCTTGAAAAAATAGCCGTCGCAGGTGGAGCAGTAACTCACCCCTCTTCCGTAGAGCCTCTTCTCACCAGGTGCGTTCAGCCGCTTGTTATCCGCGCCCGTGGCCAACAGTATCCCCTTGGTGATATAGATCGCCTTGCTCGTGGTGATCCGGTACCGCTCATCCTCCCGATTGATCTCCTTCACCACTTCACCCAGGTGGATGTCCGAATACTGGGTCGCCTGCTGGACCATCAGGTCCACGAGGCTCTTGCCGCCGACGCGCATGAAGCCGGGGTAGTTTTCCACAACAGGAGTGATCGCCACCTGGCCGCCGAGGGCGGTCTTTTCCAGCACGATCGTGTTCAGCCCTGCGCGGACGGCATAGATGGCGGCAGTCAGCCCGGCCGGACCGCCGCCGATGATGACGAGGTCTTTTTCAACGGGCTCGCCGGGCGTCAGCTCCTCGGAGTCGAAGACCGGCTCCTTCAGGGTGAGCAGCGCCTCTGCGAACAGTTCTTCGGACTGCAGCCCCGCGCCGGTGAATATCTCGTTGATGAAGGTCTGGGGCACGGCCAGGGAACCCAGGCTCTCGGCAAGGTCCTGATTTTCATAGATCTCAACGACCTCGGCGGATACGAAGGCAGGATTAGTGACTGCCGCGGAAATTGCCGAGAGTCCCTGCTGCGGGCAGTAGGGGCAGGTAGGGGTCACGAAGACCTGTATGTTCCTATTGTCCTTGACCTCTTTTATCTTCTGCGACGTGGGCCCGCTCAGGATGCCTTTGCCCGTAGCCGCCATGAGCAGGGCAACGAGGAGCGACCGCGCCTCTTCGCCGAGGGGAGCGCCGGTGTAGCGGATGCGGTATGTATCGGGCTCTATGAGCAGTGTGGGAGACCGCTGGACATCCCGTTTTTTCGACTGCTCGTCTCCCACGGTGTGGAAGGACACCTTGACGTGATCGCTCAGCTCGGCGAAGACGTTCATGATATAGACCGCGGCCTCGTTGAACTTGTCGTTCACACTTTCTTTTGTATAGACTTCTACGTGAACGTCGTTCTTGAGTTCATTCAGAAAGGTGTCCTTGATCACCTTTTTCACTTCATCGGGAATCAGTTCATGTTCCATAATGCCCACCTCGATAAAATCAAATTCCAATTTTCAAATAACAAATCCCAAATAATAATCAAATGCAAATTTCCAACTTCCAAACGATTTTCAATTTGGAGTCCGGAATTTGTCATTTATTTGTAATTTGGTGTTTGAAATTTGGATCTTGTTTCTACTTGATCCTTTTCGATATCACCCGGAACTCATCCGTGCCGGCGACGCCGAGGAGCTGGAACAGGACCGTCTCCGTCCCCGTGATAACCGCGCCTGCATCATGCATGAATCCGAGTCCCGTTTTCCAGTTCTCCTTGGTGCGGGAGCACACAGCGTCGTTCACGACATGAGGAACAAAGCCCTCCTGCAACAGGCCCATCGTCGTCTGGAGGACGCAGATGTGTGTCTCCATGCCCGCCACAATGATCTTCTTTTTATTATACCTCTTTATCTCACCCAGGAATGACGGCTCTCCGCAGCAATTAAACGCCATCTTCTCCACCGGTTGATAGGCCGGCAGGGCAGCCTGAATCTGCGGCACGGTCTTTCCCAACCCCTTGGGATACTGCTCGGTCACCACCACCGGGATGCTCTGCATCTTCGCAAGTTCGATGAGATGCACGCAGTTTTCCGTGACCCGGGCCTTCACCTCGTCGTTCATCACCACGGCCAGCCGTTCCTGGATGTCGATGATGAGCAGAAGGGCATCTTTTTTCTTGAGAACGAATTTATCTGGTTCCATTATTTTTTGTTTCCCTCATGCATGGATCATGATACCAGATGCCGGATGGTGAAAAGTTCAAATTCAAAATCCAAAGTTCAAAAGATAATGGGCCGCAGATTTACGCAGATGAACGCAGATAAGCCTTGATGCATTATCGGATGAAAAAATCCGCTAGAGGCGGTTACTGTTTTTCCTTGCCCCTTGACCCTCGACCCTTGACCCTTGCCCCTTGACCCTCGACCCTGCATCTATGCCTGTTATCTTTACCGGCTTCCAGCCGGCCATCATACCGCTCACGTGCCGTCGTAGCCTATGGTGACCTTCTCTCCTTCCACGATGACCGGCACGTTCCGTACCCCCTTGGAATGCTTCAGCATCTCTTCCATCTTCGCGCTGTCGATCTTAACGTCCACATACTCTGCATTGTCACGGTAGGCTGCCCGAGCCTTGTCCGTATAGGGTCAGCCTGCCTTACCGTAAATAATAATCTTCCCTGCCATGACGAACCTCCCGGGAACAGCTTTGCGTTATGAGATTGAGCAGCAGATACCGTGCAAAAGAACGAAACCCGAAACCCCACTATTACAGTGATATTGAAATTGTTACTTTGATATTATTTGGTGCTTGTTATTTGTAATTTACCTGGTTATTGTTGTCTTTGTGGCCTTTGTTTTCTAAAATTGTATCACAGAAGCCGGCGTATCACAACAGCGTAGATTTTTCAGATGCAAATGATGCCGTTTTGCGGTACAATCCGGGCCAGTATGCAGAATGGAACAAATCTTCCCGTTACCCTGTCTAAGGACCATGAGGATGAAGCAGGTCCGCGGCAGGCTACGGGCGACGAGGATGCCCGCCTGGTTGCTTCCTGCCGCTCCGGCGATACCGATGCCTTCGAGGGGATCGTCAGGAAGTACGAGAAAAAAATGTTCAATATTGCCTTCAGGATAACGGGAAACTACGAGGATGCATGCGAGACCGTGCAGGACGCCTTTGTCGCTGCGTACCGGAACATCAGGACCTTCCGGGGGAAGTCGAAATTTTCGACGTGGCTCACGGCCATTACCATCAATCATGCGAAAAACCGCCTGAAGCAGACCAAGGGCAGACGCAGCCGCGAAGCCTACTCCATCGACGACCCGGTCCCCACACCTGACGGTGAGGTGCAGGCCGACCCTCCGTCGAATGAGCCTTCTGCCCTCGAACACCTCGAGAAGCAGGCTCTTCAGCAGCGGGTGCAGGACTGCATATCAGCCTTGGAGCCCGGTTTCCGGGAGGTGCTTGTGCTGCGGGACATCCAGGGCCATTCCTACGATGAGATCGGCGCGGCCTTCAGCATGCGGGAAGGAACGGTCAAGTCCCGACTCTCCCGGGCGCGGGACGCGATCAAGGAATGCCTCAAGAGGGTCATGGGTGCATTGTGACAATGAATACATACAAGCAGTTGTCGCGCAAAGACGCAAAGACCGCAAAGAACTTCAGTGTCCCTTGTCTAACAGCCGAGCGACCTTAGCGAGCATTGCGAGAAACAGGTTGCAGTTATGAAGCACGACGATATACGACATATGCTGTCCGAGTACATCGACGGCGCCGTCACTCCCGGAGAGAAGGCGGCGATCGAAGATCACCTCGCCTCATGTCCGGAGTGCAGCGTTGCCCGGGAAGAACTGCAGAAGGCCGTGCACCACCTGCGGGACCTCGAGGCCGTGGAAGCCCCCCCCTGGCTGAGCCAGAAGATTATGGCAACGGTGCGGGAGGAGGCTGAACAGAAGAGCAGCCTCCTCAGGACGCTCTTCTTCCCCCTCCGGATAAAGCTGCCGCTCCAGGCAGTCGCTGTCCTGTTCCTGGCAGTAACGGCTTTGTATGTCTCTCAGAGCATCCAGCCGAACATGCGGATCGCCGAAGGGCCGGCAGAGGAAATGACAGGCCGGCTGGAACGATCGGCCCCGGAGCAGCCGCGGTCCCGGGGACAGAAAGCTCTGGACATGAAGTATTCCTACGAGCCCGTGCCACCACCGGTCCCGCAAGAGGGCGCATTGCCCTCTTCACCCTTCG
>DMKB01000114.1 GCA_003454665.1 Nitrospiraceae bacterium
CGGTTTCTCGCATCGCTGCCCGAACAGCGGGGCCCAGGTGCGTCCCTGTTCCAGTTCCCGGAAGGGGACCCAGTTGCCTGATATGTCTTTCCCCTGCCCGAACAGCACGTACTGCAGGAAGGGTATGGCGAACCAGGCATGGGTATGGCACTGCGATGCGATGGTTCCCCGGGCATCGACGGCAAAGTCCTTGCCGAGGCACTTAATGACAAGGCTTCCGTTGTTCAGCGTACCCCCGAGCCGCTCAGCCCGTGAAGCAAAGTCCACGGTAGGAACCTGCTCTTTCAACTGTGCGACCGTTTCTTCCCGCGTTTTCTCGATGGATGCAGGAGTCTCTATGGTGCCGTCATACTGCTCAATGATAGTGAGGTCGACGTACGGACAGTCTGCCAGGCGCTTTTCGTTCTTTATGACTGCAACCGAAAAAGTCAGACACGTCGGGACCGCACAGTGGCCGCAATTCGTTTTGGGAAGAATTTTGTAGACATCAAGGGGGGTCTTAAATCTGGACATACAGTAGTTACCTTCTTTCAAGCCTGATTTTTTCAAGGCGCATGTGGATTATATATATATTAGCACCTGCCTGTGGAGCCCCTCCGGCAGTCCCGCCCCGGCGGGACATCGATAGCGCGACATCCCGTCCCGCTCAAGTCCCGCTCAAGCGGGATTGCGGCCGCGGGGTCAATCAGGGCCCCGCTGGCAGCACACTCAACGATCCCCCTTCTGGTCAATCTATTTATCCACGAAGTGTACGAAGATACACGAAGGTTAACAATCTCGGGTCATATCCGTATCGAGCGGGAAAAAGAACATCGTCTATTGTGTCCCGATAGAATGAAAGGCAAGAGGATCGTGGACGAGCGGGCGAATCGTTAGATGCTTCACCTTCTGGCGTAGTGCGGAAATGGCCCCTGCCGATAATGCCTCCGTCCAGCGGCGGGCGGAGAAGGGCCTTGGATTGGTTCAGTTCCTGGACGCGCTCACGAGCTGCAGGATCTGGCTCTTGATATCTTCGGCGACAACCTCTCCATAAAACAGACGGGCTGTCTTGTCCAGTTCATCGAGATGTTCCCAGCATTCATCTCCGTAGTGGGCGTGCATTTCGTCGACTTTCTTGATCAGTGTCTGGGCCTTGACGCCGAGCATCCGCTCCGCCAGCGCCTTCACCAGGTCCTTGCAGTCTCTTCTGATATCAATGAACTCACCGGACACCAGCTTTTCGAGGGATTCGTCGATCCCCTCGAGTCCCTCGAGGGACCGGTGAATATCGTCTACGGTTTTCTTTCCATCCACCTGGACGAGAACGTTTCTGCATCGGGCCGTCAACTCCGGAACCGGATGCTCCATGGCCTCGCGTCCCTTCGGGGTCAGAACAGGAATACCCCACTTCATAGCACATCACTCCTTTTACGTAAACGCCCTCGCGGGCCTACCTCACGGGTCTATACAAAGAGCGTAATCGTCGCCCCCATACCGTACTCGAGAAAGGTGGCCAGCCCCCCGAACTCGATACCGTCGATAAGGTCCTCCTGCTTGAATCCCATGACGTCGAGAGTCATCTGGCACGCAATGAGCTTCACTCCAGAGTCCACCGCCATATCCAGTAATTCCTGGACCTTCGGGACCGACTGCTTCTTGAACATGCTCTTCATCATCATCGAGGCCATGGACGTCATGCCCGGCATCGCGCCCACAAGATTCGGCATCGCCATGGGCATGGCCGGATTGGCAAGGGGGGCAACCTTCAGATTGGCGTTTTTTTTCAGGATCTGCACCCCGTAGAGAGTAAAGAATATCGCTGCCTCCAGGCCCATGCTCCGCGCCCCCGTTGCCAACAGCAGCGGCGGATAGGCCATATCCAGCGTTCCCTTCGAGGCGATGATTGCAGCGCGGTTCTTTTGCGCCTTCGATTCCACGTCGGTCATTCTGTCTTCGATGCCTTTGACCTTCTTGTTCAGCGCCTGATAGATTTCCCGCCCCGCCGTCACGATGCGCTGGTCGATATATTTATTAAGATACTCCTGCAATTTTGGATCGAGTTCCGGTACGGTTTGCGTTGACATAGGACCTCCCCTGCTCCTGCACGTGCGTAAGTCTTTTTCCTAATTCTATGGTAGCAAAAAAAAATGCTTTCTGCAAGTTTTCCCGTTTGTTGCCGGCTGCATACACTCATTAAGAATAATTATTTATTTATAATACCTAAAATTATAACTTGAGGTCTCGGGAGCGCCTGGCAGTGAGCGCGTGCGGAAGGAAGATGAAAAACGGTCTTTTGATTGATACGTCACTCTAACGCCAGAGCCGGACGGAAACCGTCAGCACGCCTGAGAAGGGTCCTGTCAGCAGCTGCACCTCATCCGCTGATCGTCACGCAGCCGTATCCAACTCCCTCTTGGCGGCAAAGCCTTTCTTTTCGAGAAGATCGATCAGTGCCATCTGAGATACATCGAAATCTTCCTCTTCTGAATCACCGGGGAACAGCTTCTCCGCCATTATCGTTATTTCCTGCCTGGTAATAAGGCCCTTCCGCACCAATAAGTCGAGAAAGGCATCTTGAGTACAAGGCAATCCGCAACCCTTCTGCTCCTCTTGCTTCATGACCCTCCCCCTCCGTAGGTTGTTGAATACTGTAATTATATCATACTTTCTGCGCAAGCGGCCTGGAACACCGAAAAAAAAACGACTCCTAGACAGGATTAATAGCCTAAAGGCCACAGGCAGGATGAAGGCCGAATGGCTTGAAAAAAATAATTTAGCCACAAGCAGACATGGTTTCATAGGGAACATGAAAGGTATATTGGAACAAATTACAACCACCTATCAGTGAGTTTTGAACGCCCCAGGCTTAATTTGATCCGTTTTTTCCGCGAAAATCCGCGTCCAAAAAGACTCTTTTCTATCCTGCCTGTGGCCTTTAGGCTATTAATCCTGTCAAAAAAGCCGTGGTTCCGTGCCGCGCCGTTTCTCACCCTCTCCCGTCGCAACCGCCAGAGCCGGCCGGCTTCTTTATACGATAGCCATCGTATCGTGCAATTTTGACTTGATTCTTTTCCGGGATTAGTTTATTATCTAAAACAGTTATTTTAGAATTTCGCATCTTCGGAGGACCAGCATATGCCGGAAGTGGTAAAAGTGTCGGAAATTGAAACGCTCGAAAATCTCAAAACGTATATACCGGAACTCTTTCAAAAAGGCCAGTACGCAGAGATCACCAATGCCATCGGCATGTACTCCATACTGATAGACCCGCAGCATACCAAGGCCGTTCAATCACAACTCTATCATAGTGTCCTGAACCTGATCAAAGAGAAAGTCAACAAAGGGAATACGAAACAGTACTCTTCCTGGCTCACTTCCTTCCCCGTGCTCCTGGCTGATATCGTTGCTGCAAAGCAGGTCGTTACCGACAAGGCTGCCGCCGATGTCCTCGCCTCACACCACAACGCCTACGGTCCTTTCCGGTCCCTCGATGAGTTCTTCTTCTGGGCCATTACTGACCGGATGCTCCCCCTGGAACAGATCCTGGCGTACGTTGTAAAGACCCTGAAAACGCATCGTTAAAAAAATTCCAAATAGCAAAACCCAAATGACAAATAAAACCCAAAAGGTAAAATTTCAACGGGTTTGAGATTTGATCATTGGAATTTATTTGGACTTTGAACTTTGGAATTTGTCATTTATGGCGTTCATTGCCATCTCCACACTGATCCCCTCCATACACGCAATGTCGATGTCACAATTCCTCTGGAAACAGGGGGAGCAGGCGATCCCGGTACGGATCACGTGATGGGAATCGCCGTAGGGACCGGTCCTCCAGGGCGCCGTAGGCCCGAACAGGGCAAGGACCCGCGCCCCTGCTACCGCGGCGAGGTGCATGGGGCCCGTGTCCGTCGTGATGAAGAGGTCTGCATAAGATGCAAGGGCCGCCAGTTCCTTCAGGGTGGTCTCCCCTGCCCAGTTTTCGGCTTTGTGTTTCATCATCGCGCAAATACGCCCAATAACAGCCCGGTCATCGGCGCTCCCGGTAAAAATGACGACAGCCCGTCGCTCGGCAATCAGGCGGTCTGCAAGCTCAGCAAACCGTTGCTCTGACCAGAGCTTGGTTGTCCACCGCGCAACGGGATTCACAGCCACGAGCGGACCGAACTCCGAGACCAGCGCCGCGGTCCTCTCCTTCATCGTCGCGATTTCATTCTCGATCGGAAGCGTACAGGTTGGGGCGGGCTTGGTCGCTCCCAGATAACGAGCGATGTCTATATACCGGTCGAGAGCGTGTTTTTCTTTATCATAGGGCGCCAGTTTTTCATTCAAAAACCAGGAGGAATATTCCCGCGTTCCGTCGTACCCGATTTTTCGTTTGGCCCGGGCCAGTCCGATCAGAATGCCGCTCTTGAACAGTCCCTGAAAGTCGATTGCGATATCGTATCGGCTGCGGCGCAGTTCCCGGAAAAATCCGAATATTCCCCTTATGCCTTTAAAGAACCTGATGGGATTCCAGAGCATCCGGAACCAGGCCTTCCTGCGGGAGACCAGGAGCTTGTGGATACCGGGATGCCCCTCGAGGACGCTTGCTGCCGTCTCCTCCACCACCCAGGTGATTTCGCTTTCGGGATAGGTATTCTTGATTGCCTCAAGGGCCGGCAGCGTCTGCACCACGTCGCCGATGGCAGAGAGTTTAATGAAGAGTATTTTCATGGTATATTTTTTTTAGCCGCGAACAGCCAAAAGTAGGCGCCCTTAAGCGACACGAATTGTCACGAATAACTTCTGGAATTCATTAACCACAGATACACACGGATGAACACTGATGAATTTTTCGTCATTCCTGCGCAGGCAGGAATCCAGGAGTTCATAAAAGCCTTCCTGGTATTTTGGTTGCCGCTGAAGCCTGCCCCAGCATGATGAAAGCAGGGGCGGGAATGACAGTTCTGCGGATGTACCAGTGAAGCTCTTGCCCGCCCTCTCACTTTTAACTTGAGCCATACTAATATTCTTCTATTCGCGTTATTTCGCGCCAATTCGCGGCTAAAGTTTCCCCTTTGTATCAAAATTTCATTTATAATGCCGTGGATTTTATCCGATACCAGCGGGGAATAGCAAGGATTATTTCTTTGTCTTCGGACTGAATCGCCCGTTGATAACTTTCAGGCGGTAGGCAAAGAGCTTCAACGCGCTCTCCTGCTCCGCGCTCCTCTTGGGCATGGATTTCAGCCGGGCAATCTCCTGCTCAAGGACCAGCGGCCGGTATAATGGCGCTTTCCCGATTTTCTCCCGGTGCGACCAGAGGGGCAGGTACGCTACGCTCGACAGGGAAACCTTTCCTTCTTTTTTCACCACCCCGATGGTCAGGATGATCCCGTCCCCGCGATCCGCCCGCGAGTGTTTCCTGTTCTTGTACGATACGCCGTAATTCTGGCTCGATATAAAATTGCCGAGACTGTAGGCAATGACCCCCTGCCTGCCGTCTTTCGCCGTATGCCGAACAACGGGCTGCAGCACGTGGGGATGGTGGCCGAGGATAATATCCGCACCGGCTTCTACCAGCTCCACAGCCGCCTTTTTCTGCCATGTCGTCGGGTTCTTTTTATATTCAACACCCCAGTGAAGGGAGACGACGACAAGATCAGCTGTCTTTCTCGCCTCCTTCACGTGTTTCACGGCCCGCGAGAGGTCTCTCTTGGACTTCATTCGCAGAAGGTTCACGCCAGGGGCGCTCGCTTTCTTCGGCGGGAGCTTTCTGTTCGAAGTGTAGGTATAGCCAAGAAAGGCCACGCGAAACCCGCCGGCCTCCAGGTATGGTATCTCGGCCGCCTTCTTCTTCGTACTGCCTGCCCCGGTGTACACGATGCCGGCCTTCGCAATGTTTTCCAGGGTCCGCTCCAGGCCCTTGACACCTTTGTCCATCACATGGTTATTCGCAACCGATACAACATCCACCCCCGCCTTCTTGAGGGACGTGAGCAGGGCCGGTTTTGCATTAAACCGCGGATACCCCGATGCCGCGGACTTATGATCCACCGGTGTCTCCAGGTTCGCGAAGGTAATATCAGCGGCGCCGAGATAGGGGCTCACCTTGCTGAACAGCAGGTCGTAATTGTTTTTGTTCTTCGCAATGGCCTTCTGGATCGACCGGTGCATCATCACGTCCCCGACGGCGGAGATTACTATTTTATCCTGCGATGGCGGGGGGGTTACTGCTAGTGGAGGCATGCCGGATTTTTGCGCACAGGATTGAGGTAGACAGGAAAGGATTACAAGCAACAAGAGGAGAATATATTGTCTAAATCTCTGCGCGTTCGCATTGATAATTTTACGATTACCCATACTTTTGTATTGTATCACAATGAAAATCTCTTTTCTATGAAAAATAAACTGCCTGATAGGAATACCGCATCCTGTATGGCGAAAAAAAGCCCCGCCTTAAAAAGGCGAGGCTACTCCTGTATCCATGGCTGACCTTTCTCAATCAAACTATTTCACCAACTGGTAAAGAAATCGATAAATACAACAATCATCGACGAGAAAATTTCATTTTCTCGTCACAGGGTGGATTTTTCCCTTGACAACTAGCCTTCAAATGAGTGATGTCAATGATCCCAACATAGAAAGTGTCTTATTGCGCTTGTTCGCCATATCTGCATTAATTGTCAATTTAACGACTACAATATGGAACAAACGTTGATTTGATGCAAATGCTGAAGTACTGAAAGTCAAGGATACCCAAATGGCTCACTTGAAGCAGCAACCAGACATAGTCCTCGTTATTTGCTCCCAAGTTGCCGCATTTTCAAGGTAACTTATTGCAAACGGTATTGTCCCATAGAGGTTATAAGTATAAACATGAAAAAGCTCATGTCGTAAAACACCCATGAGATCGACAGAACCAATTAAGGCAGCGTCGATGTTAATTGTATTAACAAACATTTCAGCTCGCGTGCCTGGCCTTAATAATTCCCATAAACCACCCTTTCTGACAGTAATGTCGCTGATGTTAACGACCATATCATATTTGTTTAAATAATACTCTCTGTTTTCTTCAAGATACTCTTGTATTTTTGCATTGTCTGTAACATCTGGTCCAAGGATCGCATCTCCGCCGGCTGAAAGTGCAAAATCTACCGCGGCAGTTTCATACATAGTTTTCCATGGATCTCTTCCGCCCAAACCTGCAATTGCGCCACTGAATATACCCTTCGCAACTGGTTTCGCTATGTATGTTCCAATCCAATCGTCCGCCTTATATGCACTTATCTGTTTGTTTACCCAAGAAGATGCAAAACTTATAACTGCAGATTTGATGATATCTCCCGTCGTACCATCATTCAGATACGACATATAGCCTGAGAGCACGCCTGACCCCAATGGACCTCCATAATATTGCACTACAACATTTGCCACCACTCTTATCATGGTGTGACTAAGCGCTCGTCTCCAGTATTCGTCACTCAGCGTCCCTGGATTGAATATTGCCTTGTGAACCTTTCTGAGATTTTGCTGCTGTCGCAACCGTTTTAACCACCGCCGCAAACCATGACCGCTTGGATCAATATAGTTGAGCGGATTATTGTTCACGTAGGAGTAGCGGTTGAGTGACTGTGGATCAGCAAATCTCGGGACGATTGTATCAGGAGAGATGAATCTTCCCAGTACGGGATCATAGTATCGGGCATTGTAGAAGTACAGCCCCGTCTCAGCGTCGAATTCCTGCGACGTGTATTTGTGGTTCACCGATACCGTGCCGACATCGGCCCTGGTCGCGCCGAAGGGATCGTAGAACACTTCTTCTTTCACTTCGCCAGTTGCATCGGTCACGATCCTGCTGCTGCCGAGGTGGTCCTGATGGTAATACAGGATGTCCGTGACTGAAGCCTTGAGAGCGATTCGCTTGCCGCCGGCGAAAATATACTTTGAGCAGGCGCTGGCCTTGCACTCATAGAGTTTGCCGACGTAGAGGGTCGTATCTGTCGGGGTAATCTTCTTTATCCTGGCGCCATTTCCATCATACACGAATCTTGTTGTCGAGCCGCCCAGGGTCACGGTATCGGGCTTGTTGTCGTAGTCATAGGTGATGGTTCTGATGCTGTCTGATTCCATATTCCCGTTGTCATCGTACGTGTAGGTCTT
>DMKB01000091.1 GCA_003454665.1 Nitrospiraceae bacterium
CCGCCTGCTATAAGGACCAAGGCGTTGACTTCTGTTTTCAATGCCAGGAATTCCCCTGCGACAAGACGAACTTCGATCCGAACCTGAAGCAGAGATGGATCAGCATGAACACCCGTATGAAGGAGGTCGGGGTAGAGGCTTTCTTCGAGGAGACAAAAGATTTACCTCGCTATATTTAGATGCTCGTTACGGAAAAAATGGTGTACTAATGAGATTTCCAGACATCCTTCTTGCAATCGTTGTTGCCCTGGTGTGGGGCTTCAACTTTATCGCCCTTCAGGTGGGCCTCGGCTCCTTTCCGCCCGTACTGTTTTCGGCGTTGCGATTCTCTATTGCCGCTTTTCCCGCGATCCTTTTCATTCGTCGAAACGGTATCGGCTGGCAATGGATCCTGTCCGTCGGCTTCGTCCTGGGCATCGGCATGTTCAGCCTGTTGATCATCGGTATGCACGTCGGCATGCCTGCCGGGCTGACTTCGCTCGTTCTTCAGGTTCAGGCCGTTTTCACCGCCTTGCTGGCGGCCTTCATCCTGCGCGATCCTCCGACGTCGTGGCAAAAGATCGGCATGGTCGTCGCCTTCTCCGGCATCGGCCTCATTGCCTCTGAGATGCTGCACTCGGCCAGCTTGCTCGGNNTTATCTGCGCCGGATTGGCCTGGGGGGTTTCGAACATCCTGATAAAATCAGCCGGGAACATTGACATGTTCCGGCTGACCATCTGGATGAGCATCGTGCCGCCCATACCCTTTCTGGTCCTGTCTCTCCTGTTCGAAGAGGGGCAGGCGGAAGCCCTGTCCGGCATGACCTGGACAGGAGCCGGCGCGTTGCTGTATACTGCGCTGATCTCCATGATTCTGGCGTTTTCCATTTGGGGCAGGCTGTTGCGCCGGTATTCTCCGAATGTCGTCGCTCCCTTTTCCCTGCTCGTACCGATCTTTGGTATGTTTTTTGCCGCTCTGCTCCTCGGCGAGCAGTATACGGCAACTAAATTCGCCGCTTCTGTTCTCGTGTTTTCAGGACTGTTCCTGACGGTCTTCGGCGGAAAGCTGCCTCAGTTGGTAAAAAGGATAGCTGGGGAGGTAAGCGATATGCAACAACCATAGAGGATTCGAGCCTGCAGTGGACTCTTCTTTATAAAAATTTTGATTGTCGACGGAGGAAGAATACCATGATCATTTCCCTGGTATCGTTTTTAGGAGTTTTTACCATCATTGTACTGGTCCACGAACTCGGCCACTTTATCGCCGCCAGAAGAGCGGGGATAAAAATCTATGAGTTTTCCATAGGCTTTCCCTTCAGTCCGCGGATTGCGACGCTGTTCCAGCACCGGGAGACGGAATTCACCCTGCGACTGCTTCCCCTCGGCGGGTTTGTGAGTTTTTCGAAGGGAGATGAAAGCGAAGTGATTGAACTCTTCGAAGCCCCGCGCCTGCATCGGGCTGTCATCATGGCAGCGGGATCACTGGCGAACATTGCCTTTGCCTTCCTGATCTTCATTCCTGTTTTTGTCTTCGGCAAGCACCTGCCCTTTATGGATGCCGTCCTCGTAAGCGCAAAAACCGTATGGAGTGTTCTGTCGGGTGTTGTGATGTTTTTCGCTCAACTGATAACGGGGAACGGCACGATGGATGGATTGACCGGCCCCGTCGGTATAGCCTCCCTCGCCGGCAAGGCCGCTGCCAAGGGAATACTGCACGTCATGTTTTTCACCGGGATGCTGAGCCTCAGCCTGGGGATCCTGAACCTCCTCCCCCTGCCCGCGCTGGACGGCGGGCAGCTGTTAATGCTCATGATCGAATCAATACGCAGGAAGCGTTTGAGCCTGAGGGCTCATCAACTGACGAACCTGATCGGGCTCTTTCTTTTTCTTGCCCTGACGATAGTCGCCACCTACCGGGATATCATCAAAATCGTTTCCTGATACAGGGGTAGAACAACAATGACAAAGAATACCTTCTTTATTCTCGATGTCTTTGCTGAGCGGAAATACTCGGGCAATCAGCTTGCTGTATTTAAAGTAGACACTCCAATCACTGATGCGGAAATGCAGCAGATCGCCGGGGAGATCAATTTTTCCGAGACAACCTTCATCCTCTCCGATATGCCGGAGAATGGCGGCTATCCCGTGCGCATCTTCACACCTACCCAGGAAGTCCCCTTTGCCGGGCACCCGACCCTGGGCACGGCGTACGTGATCCAGAAGGAAATCATCAGGGCCTCCGTCGAGCGGATCGTACTGAACCTGGAGATCGGACAGATACCGGTTAGCCTAACGTACAACGGCCTGATGATCGAACGATTGACCATGAAACAGAACGAGCCGGTCTTTCTGAAAACTGTCGATAAAAAAGCTGCGTCAGATGCACTGGGCATCAGCGAGTCGGATATCGATGTACGCTTTCCCGTCCAGGAGGTATCGACAGGCCTGCCCTTCATCATCGTACCTCTGAAAAACCTTAACGCCATAAAAAAAGCGAAGATAAACCGGGAAGCACACCAGAAGTTAACCACTGATACGGAGGCAAAAGCCATTTTCCTCTTCTGCCCGGAAACGTACAACAAGGAAAACCAGTTGAACGCCCGGATGTTTGCCGATTGCTACGGTATTCCCGAAGACCCTGCCACGGGAAGCGCCAACGGCTGCCTGGCAGCCTACCTCGTGAAGCATCGCTATTTTGAAGGCGACCACATCAATGTCCGTGTTGAACAGGGCTACGAAATGGGAAGGCCGTCGCTCCTGTATATCGAAGGGAAAAGGAGCAATGATGCGATTGAAGTTTTCGTCGGGGGAAATGTGATAGAAGTTGCGAAAGGCAATTGGCAGGCATGAACGATGCGGCGCGGGAGAGTTAATGGCTGCAACATCGGCCTGCTATATAGTTAGTTCGGGATGTGCGAATATTACCATAGTCACGAGGAGGTATCTATGTCAGCACAAGATGTATTAGCTTTTGTACATGAAAATCCCGCATGTATTTTTTCCACCATGGACGGAGACCAGCCCCGGGCACGGGGGTTTCTTTCCGTCCTGTTCGACGACGGGTGCATCTACTTTACCACGGGTGCCACGAAGAACGTCTATAAGCAGATTCAAAAGAGTCCCAAGGTTGAGCTGTGCTACCTGTCACGGGACTTCGGGAGAATGCTGCGCGTCAGCGGAGAGATTGAAGTTATCGACGATCGGGAGAAGAAACAAAAGCTCCTTGACGAAAGGGACTATCTGAAAAGCCTCAAAGGAAATGCCGATGATCCGTTATTCATCCTCCTGCGACTTGCCCACGGCACTGCACGGTTCTGGACGCTGGAACAGAACATGAAGGAAAATGAGATTCAGCCTATTGAATTTTGATGGGCGGACCCGGACGCCGGGACGAGTTACTTCACCGCTGCAACTGTTTCGAGCAAACGGGAATCGAATATATCAGCCGGAGAAATGACCGGCTCATCGAGCGGGATGGTGTCTCCGTACCGCTCTCGTAATTTCTTCTTGACCGCAGGGTGGGAAAGATCAAAGTCCTTCATTCGCTGAAGCCTGCCGATCTCCAATCCCGCCCCTCTTTTGTAGATCTTCCAGACCAGCTCTGAGCAGTAGATTCGTTCGTCGGACCAGTTGAAGGCAAGGTCATAATCCTTTCCCCTGAATCGGTTGCCGACCTGCTTCATCTTCGCGAGCACTTCGGGCGTCAGGAATACCGCACTTTTTTTCAGCCGCTTGATGACGTAATGCCCCTCTTCGCCCCTTTGGACCCAGGTGTCAAGTGGTGTCATTCGCACGGGCTGAACCGCTTCAAAGACATAATACTTCCCCTGCCGCATGAAGATGATACCGACGTGGCTGTAGGGTGAATGGGTAGCGAGCTGGATGGCCCTGCTCTGCGAGGAGCCGGAGACCTGGAAGATGATGTCTCCTTCCCGCAGGGTACGGTCATCATCATGAGTACATGCCGTTATCCAAAGCATCGCCAGGACAGCATATTTGGGGAACCTGAGAATGCTCATAGACCAGCATACCCGAAGAAAGTGCGTATCGCGAATCCCACAGGGACCGTAAGGATGCAAAAGACTATCAACGCATTGGCCAGGGCCCTCCATACGGAAAACCGCTGGGCCTCGGCCAGGCACTTGAGATACATGATGATGGCCCAGACAACGATGATGAGTTCAATCACGATGAAGAGGAGATACACAATCAGCAGAGCAGGCCTGCCAAAGAGATCCGACATATCACTCACGAACAGATCCGCACCGAACAGGACCAGTTCCGGTATCCAGAGCAGCAGAGCCCAGATCTCGGGGACCGTTGACCATGCTACGGCAGACCGTGCATCCACAGGCGTTGCCCGCCCCTTCAGCCAGGTCCCGGTCCAGGAGAGCAGCAGCCCGCTGATGTACAGCATGACGATCCCCATGGCAGAACCGGCACAGAGCGATGTGACCAAAATGGCAGGGACGGAAAACCACTCGCCAAGGTCCCAGAGTGAAGCCATGTCCAGCGCTCTCCCGATGCCCCCGAGTGCGGCGAGGAGCACGACCATCCGCTTCGGGTCGGCATCGAGGATCGCACGCATCGATGCCCGCGGCTTTGTCCAGAGCGTGAACCAGGGATTGAGGGTATATGGCTGTTTCATCGTTCGCTCATCGTTATGGTGCTTAGTCAGCCTGAATAAAAACACCTATCAACCACAAAGACACGAAGGGGGAGAAATCCCAAATATCAAATAATATCCAAATTCAAAAATCCAATTTACGCACTCATTTTGGGTTTTGGAAATTGGGGTTTATTTGTAATTTGATGCTTGTGATTTGGTGCTTCTCTCGATATCTTCGTCTCCTTCGTGGCAAATGTGCTTTCGGTTCCGGACTGTCCGGGTCAGGATGCGGATCTACAGTTTCGGCAGCTTCGCCAGCGCTTCTTTTATTTTCGCCGCGGGATACTCGTAGTCCGTCAGCTTGCCGTCGTGATAATCGGCATAGGCCTGCAGATCGAGGTACCCGTGGCCGCTCAGGTTGATCAGAATGGTCTTTTCCTTCCCCTCTTCCTTGCAGAGCAGCGCCTCGTCAATAGCCGCGCGGATCGCGTGGGCCGTTTCCGGGGCGGGAATAATGGCTTCGGTATTGGCAAACTGAATCGCAGCCTCGAACACCGTTGTCTGGGGATAGGCCTTTGCCTCGATGAGCTTGTCGTGATAGAGCTGGGAAATGAGCGGTGAGTCACCGTGATACCGGAGGCCTCCGGCGTGGATACCCGGCGGCACAAAGTCATGGCCCAGGGTGTACATCGTCAGGTACGGAGTCAGCCCGGCGACATCACCGAAGTCATACCGGAACTCCCCTTTCGTCAGCGTGGGACACGACGCCGGCTCGGCCGCGATAATGCGCAGGTCCTTGCCGTGTATCTTGTCGTAGAGGAAGGGAAAGCTGACCCCGGCAAGGTTGCTCCCGCCGCCGCAGCACCCGATCACGATGTCGGGATACTCGCCCACGAGCTCGAACTGTTTCTTGGCCTCGAGGCCGATCACCGTCTGGTGCAGGCAGACGTGGTTCAGCACCGAGCCGAGGGAGTAATTGGTATCTTCATGGCTGGCAGCATCCTCCACTGCTTCGGAGATGGCCAGTCCGAGACTGCCTGGACTATCAGGGTCGACCTCGAGGATCGTCCTGCCTGCATTCGTTATGTTCGTCGGACTGGCGTGCACCGTAGCACCCCAGGTTTCCATCGAGATCCTCCGGTACGGCTTTTGGCCATAACTCACCTTCACCATGTACACGGTAACATCGAGGCCGAAGAGCCTCCCTGCAAGGGCCATCGCAGATCCCCACTGGCCTGCTCCCGTCTCCGTGGCGATGCGCTTGATACCCGCTTGTTTATTGTAGTATGCCTGGGGTATGGACGTGTTGGGTTTGTGGCTGCCTGCGGGGCTTACGCCTTCGTACTTGTAATAGATCTTTGCCGGCGTGCCGAGGGCGGCCTCGAGCCTATGCGCCCGGAACAAGGGGGACGGCCTCCAGAGTGTGTAAATGTCCATGACCTCGGGAGGGATGTCGATCCATCGTTCGCCGCTCATCTCCTGCTCGATGAGGGCCATGGGGAAGATCGGCGAGAGATCGCCCGGCCCGATCGGCTTCTGCGTGGCCGGGTGGAGCGGTGGCTTGGGCAGGTTCGGCATGTCCGCCATGATGTTGTACCACTTCTGGGGAATTTCCTTGTCGGAGAGTACGATCTTGGTCTGCTTCATCTCGTCCTCCTTACATCAAAAAAGGTAATGCCTGGCGTAACCACAGAG
>DMKB01000206.1 GCA_003454665.1 Nitrospiraceae bacterium
CTGTCCCCCCCTTTTCTTTCGGCAGGCGGAGTCATCCGCCTGCCGTTTTTTACAATGAAAAAAGGGCTCTCGTGTGCAGAACGCCAATCCGACCCACTCTCTAAGAGGTTCACCAATAACTTTAGCATGTCGCATAGCATTTCAAATGAAAGGTTGCGTAAGCCGACACGAACGGGAAAGAGTTGCTTCTGTGCCGTTCATTGACCTCTACTCAGCTTACTTTTTATGACAGGCAAGGCATAGGATCCGTTTCGGCCCGTCCCGTCGCAGGAACCTGGTCTTCTGTCCCGTCATGGGATTGATATAGGGCCGGTGGGGGTCGTGACAGGTCGCGCAGGTCATTTTCCCGTTCTCGTCAAGGGGGAGGTCCGCAGGGATCTCGATGCTCGGGACAATATCTACGGGGTGAGAAAGGCCCGGGACCCGGTGGCATCCGGTGCAGATTTCTCCCACCGGTTTTATCAGGCCGCCCCCTGACTTCACTCCCACAGACTTGTGACAACTCCGGCAGTCACGGCCCAGTGCGCGGAAATCATGAGGTCCGAGCTGACCGCCCTCCTGCGGAGGTTCGGTTGATTGTCCCCTGGCCTGCGGCGCACAAAGAAAAAGGACGGGGACAAGGGACAGCAACGCAATCTGCAGACTAGTACGTAAATTCATGCAGTTCCTCCCGCATCCACGACACTTTCTCGCGGAACGCAGCTACCTGATCAGCGGAAAGCGTTCCCTTGAGAATCGCCTTTTCGATGGCCTCTGCCGCTTCTGAAAGCTCTGCATGCCGTTCTTTCATGCCTGTAACTTTTCTCCTGAGTTCGCCCCGCATCCCGTCCAGATCAGCTGCCAGGTCCTGAAATTCCTCCTCATCCCGCAGGGCGACTCCGCTCACGAGATCTCCTCCCGCTATTCTCACGATGTCCTTCTTGAGGCTGTGCAGGGGCACGGAAAGCCTCTTCCAGAGAGCATGAATTGCGTACAGGAGAATCACCGTAAAGAGCAGGAGCGAAATGAGATGCGCCTGGAAGGCGGAAGGCAACAGCAGTTCCGCCGTGGTGGATACCGTGATGTGTGGAGAATAAAGGACCTCCTGAAGCTTCCGCTCCGCCATGAGGGCAAAAAGAGCGATGGCGGCCGTCGCCCAGATCGTGGTGATAATAACAAAGCGCACGATAAACCTGGACTGAAAGTCTTTTTTGATGAAATATATTTTTCTGCCGAAAAGAGGCATGGGACCCTCCCTGTTTATTTATCGTGGCAGGACAGGCACAGCCTGCTCCCCCGGTTCGACATCACCAGCTTCTTTTTCACTCCCGAGTAGGGGTCATGACAGGAACTGCACCCCACTTTTCCTTCTACTAATTTTATCGCCCCATTCACCGCGGCAGCCGGATGGAGCCCTCCATGCCGCGATCTCGCCAGCCGGTAGTCAACACCGATGGGATGGCTGCCGCCCGGATCAAAGCGCGCCAGCGCCACGCCGTGCTGCCATGCTCCTGCGCGCATTGCGTCATTCGGACCGATGCTCCCGTCATGGCAGGAGAGGCATGTCCGTGAAATGGAATCTATGGTCTCTCCTGCCTGATCAGGTGAAAATTTCATATGCGCCCTGCCTATCATCCGGGAATGGCCCCGCTCTTCGATATGGCAGGCGGAACAGAATGCCGGCCCCGTAACGGGCCTTCGCAAGAACGGCAGCGTAACAGCAAAAACCGTGAGCGGATCACCATGAATATCGTGGCAGGTGCTGCACGTCATCATACCGTCCCACGAGAGGGGAAGGTCGTCAGGGAGGGCCGTCTCGACGGGCACCACCTCAACGGGGTGGGTAAGCGATTCCCCCAGGTCACCATGACATCTCCCGCAGAGTTCCGGGATCGGGGCCGTCATCCTGAACGTATCCCGTTTTCCCTTGACCGGGGTGACGGCATGGCACTGCGGACATTGGTCTGATGAAAACTCATGGGCAGTCTTTCGCAGCACGGTATACGCAACTCCCGCTGATAAGACCAGCAGAAACGCTATAGACAGCACGACCCATTTCACACCCGCATCTCCGCGAGTATGCGTTCCACGTTCTTGAGATTCGCTTTTAGCTCATCAGCAGTCTTTTCAATGGCATCAACGCTCTTTCCCTGGTTCATAAGACTGGCGATGGATTCAGCCTGCGTTTCTATGTGTGAGAGGTTGTCCTTGACTGAGCTGATCCTGCCATGGTACCGCGAAGCCACCTGGTTCAGGGAGTCAGCCATGTCCGTGAGGTTGTCTTTCTGACGAAACCGGATATTCCCCTTCAATCCCCCCTGGCCGATCACTTGCGCTTCCCGGCCGAGCCGGTAGGCAGGGCCCGCGATACGGTGGGAATAGAACAGGTGAAGCAGTACAACGGCAACGATAATAAAAATAGACATGATCGCATAGATCATACCGACCTTGGCGAGCAGCACCTGTTCCAGGTCCTGGACCGTCGACAACACCGCGCCGTAGCCCTCTCCGAGCTGTGCGGGAAAGAGCAGAAAGGCCCCGGCCCCGGCAAGCCCGGCGCCGAATACCACGATAACGAGTGTGTAAAGAAAAAGGCGGGCACGGTAGAACCGGCGAGTAGAAAAGGTATCCATGGAAATCCTCCGTAGCGATATGCTCATGTGTCCTGATTATGACGCGGAGCAATCCTGAACACTGGGCGTATGCGCAAAGTGTAGCCAAGAAAACAAAAAATGGCAAGGGGGGAGGCAATTTTTTGGCAGCGTGAAGGAAAACAGAAAAATCGAAAAAATGGGGAACGGCTAGGGGGACAGGTTTTTCAGGACATTTTTTCCTTCTTCTACGTCCTTCTGCATCTGGTTTACCAGAGAATCGACGTTGGCAAATTTCTTCTCGCCCCTCAACCGCTTGACAAAAGAGAGGTCCACGTGTTTACCGTAAATATCTTCCTGAAAATCAAAGAGATACACCTCGATAGAGACAGGCCCGCCGCCGAAGGTGGGGCGTACCCCGATGGATGCCACGCCGTCGAGCCGCCGATGGTCGACATGTGCCTGAACCGCGTATACCCCGTACTCGGGCAGGAGTTCATTGGCCGTATGCAGGTTTGCCGTGGGAAAACCGAGTGTGTGGCCCCGATGAGAGCCGTGGATGACCTTTCCCTCGATGGTATAGTACCTCCCGAGGAACCGGACAGCCTCGTCTACGCGGCCCGCTGATAAGCAGTCACGGATGAGCGAGCTGCTGACGGCCTGACCGTCCACGCTCACCGCATCGACCACCCCTACCTCGAATCCATAGCTTTTCCCCACGCCCTTGAGGAACTCGATGCTCCCTTCCCGGTCCCTGCCGAAGGCATAGTCATACCCCACGTAGACTTCCCGCACCCCCACTTTGGTGTGGAGCACATCCCGGGCAAAGTCCTCGGGGTGCTGGTCGGCGAAGGAGCGGGTAAAATTCGCGCAGACAACGACCTCGATACCGGTGGCCTCGACAAGTTTCATTTTCCCGTGAAAAGTATTCAACAGCCGGGGAGAACGCTCGGGAGCGAGCACTTTGAGCGGGTGGGGTTCGAAGGTAAAGGCGATGCTTGTACCGCCGAGCTCACGCGCCCGGTCCACCACTTTCCTGAATATCGCCTGATGCCCCAGGTGCACGCCGTCAAAATTCCCGAGCGTCAGCACAGGCTTCGGAAAAACTTCGGTAAGGTTCTTTACGCCGCGGATGATCCTCATAATGACACGGAGATAATCGCATAACGGAGAACAATTGTCAACATAGGGCCCGTCTCCCGTCCTTGTTGCTCATGAGCCAGGCTCCCGGGACATCTGCCATCGTACAGTAAGCACGCATGAGTGGCAGCGAATGGCCTGGTCTGCACGAGTGCTGGGAGGATTTTGGGGAATATCCACCATCGAAACATATTGACAATAAAGCAAAAGCTATGATATAAGAGGTTTTTAGGACGAAAATCAGCAAGGAACAAGGAACAGCGCAGAAATGTCAAAAATTCTCCCCTTCCGGGGTATCGTATACAATCAGTCAACTGCCGGGGACGTGAACGATCTCGTCTGTCCTCCCTATGACATCATTTCACCGACAGAACAGAAGGCGCTGTACCGGAAGAATCCGCACAATGTGGTACGTCTCGAATTTGGCCTCGAGAGCCCCGGCGACACCGATCAGGACAATCGGTACACCCGCGCCGCGGCGCTCCTCGAGGAGTGGTCCCGGGCCGGCGTCCTTCGCCGGCATTCGTCGCCTGCCTTCTATCTGTATGAAATGGAGTATGCGGCAGGCGATAGGACAAAAAGACTCCGAGGCTTTCTCTGCATGGTCAGGATCGAGGACTACGATTCCGGCATGGTATTGCCCCACGAAAGCACGCTTTCCGGCCCGAAGGCCGACCGGCTGAAATTGCTGCGCGCCTGCCGGGCCGGCTTCAGCCAGATATTTTCGCTGTTTTCCGACCCCGACGGCGCCATTTCCCGGTTCCTCGACAAAACAAGCGGGCAGCCCGAGCGGGAAGCACAAGACGGCGACAACGTCAGACACCGGATCTGGACATTCGATGATGAACAGGACATCCAGGCCATTTCGCAGGCAATGGCGGACAAACCGTTCTTCATTGCAGACGGCCACCATCGCTACGATACGGCCCTTAATTACCGGAACGAACGCCGCTCTGCGCAGGGATCATTTACCGGTGACGAAGAGTACAACTATGTTGCCATGTTCATGGCGCGGCTCGAAGACCCGGAGCTCACGATCCTGCCGGCCCACCGGATCCTGTTCAACCTGGAAGGGTTCCATCCACGACAATTTGAAGATGACCTGAACAGTTACTTTAATATTGAGCGGATTGACTTTACGGACACTTCGGAGTCAGCAAACAGACAGACGATTCTCGACACCATGGCGCGCCGTGCCGAACGCTCACACGTCTTCGGCATGCGGGTCAAAGGGGAACAGAGCTATTACCTGTTGACCTTGAGAAACGACGCGGACATGGACGCCCTCATCCCTGACAAGTCTGCGGCCTATCGCATGCTGGATGTGTCGATCCTGCACCACCTGGTCATCGACAAGCTCCTCGGTATCAAGATGGCGACCCACAAGCTCGGCCTCAATATCGAATATACCAAGGATGCCGATGAGGCGGTGAACCGGATTGATGAGGGAACAGCGGACGTCGCGTTCTTCATGAACCCGACCAAAGTCGACGAAGTCAAGACAGTGGCCGGCTCAGGAGAACGCATGCCCCAGAAGGCAACCTATTTTTATCCCAAGCTTTTGACGGGGCTGGTGATGAATAAGATTGATTAGTCGAGAAAAGGCCACGGTAACGAGGCCCGTATCGTAAAGCGTGACTCGGTAACGTCACCAGAAAGTAGACGAACGACGTGAGACGACGCACGAAACGAGTATCGTGACCGTAACCATCTCTTAGTGAAATTCCCCTTTCTAAGGAGGCAACCATGGCGGTAAGAGTCGGCATCAACGGATTCGGCAGGATCGGTAGGAATGTCTTACGTGCCGCGCAGGGCATCAAAGAGATTGACATCGTGGCGATCAATGACCTCACTGACGCCAAGACGCTCGCCCATCTTCTGAAATACGATTCTTTTTTCGGCGGCCTCGACAGCGACGTGAAGGCCGGGGACGGCAAGCTGATCGTGGGCGGCAAGGAGATAACGGTCGTGGCCAAGGGCGATCCGGCTGAGCTGCCCTGGAAGGACCTGAAGGTAGACGTGGTCATCGAGTCAACAGGCCGCTTCGTCGACCGGGCAGGCGCAAGCAAGCATCTGGCCGCAGGCGCAAAGAAAGTCCTCATCTCCGCCCCGGCCAAGGAGCCTGACGCGACGTTTGTCCTCGGCGTGAATGAGCATACCTATGACCCCTCGAAACATCACATCATCTCGAACGCTTCCTGTACCACGAACTGTCTCGCGCCGGTTGCCAAGGTCCT
>DMKB01000347.1 GCA_003454665.1 Nitrospiraceae bacterium
CTGGAAGAACGGGCTCATCCTGATCACCCACGACCGGGCCTTTATGGACAGCGTCACCACCCACACCCTGGGTATTCACCGGCGTAAGATCAAGAAGGTCGAAGGCACAACGCAGAAACTCTACGATCAGATCCTCCAGGAAGAGGAACTGCACGAAAAAACACGGGCCAATGACGAAAAGAAACGGAAAGAAGCGGAGCAGTTTATCAACCGTTTTCGGGTCCAGGCAACCCGGGCGACCGCAGTCCAGTCCCGGATCAAGGCTCTGGCCAAACGCCAGACCTTCACGAAGCTCGGAGCGATCAACAACCTTGACTTCGCCTTCCCTGCCGCACCCTTTCCCGGGAAATGGATGCTCACCGCCGATGACCTCGCGTTCGGCTATGCCTCGGCTATGCATCCGCTGATTCAGGGTCTCGGGTTCTCCGTCGGCAAGCGGGACCGTTTCGCCGTCGTCGGCAAGAACGGCAAAGGGAAGACAACGCTTCTGAACCTGCTTGCCCGGGAGTTGTCACCGACAGACGGAAACGTGACCCACCACGCGAACCTCAGGATCGCCTCCTTCGGACAGACCAACATCGACCGCCTCGATCGGGAAAAGACCGTCCTGGATGAAATCATAGCCGCCCATCCTGATGCGACACAGGCCTCGGCACGTGCGATCGCAGGTCTCATGATGTTCGAAGGCGATCACGCCCTCAAGAAGGTGAACGTGCTCTCCGGTGGAGAGCGGAGCCGCGTCCTCCTCGGGAAACTGCTCATCAGCCCCGCGAACCTGCTTCTCCTGGACGAACCGAGTAATCACCTGGACATGGAGTCTGTCGACGCTCTCCTCGAGGCCGTCGACGCCTTCGACGGCGCGGTAATCATCGTCACGCACAGCGAAATGATCCTGCATGCCGTGGCCACCAGGCTCATCGTCTTCGATAACGGTGCGGTGAGTGTCTTCGAGGGAACGTACCGGGACTTTTTGGAGCGTGTTGGCTGGCAGGACGAGCACGCGATTGTCCCGCGGGCTTCAGGGAACGCGACAGGCAAGCACGCTAAGAATATGACCAAGAAAGAGATCCGGCGTATGCGGGCGGAAATCATCTCCGACCGTTCGAAAATCCTTGGAGCGCTCCAGCAGAAAATCACCACCCGGGAAGAGACGATAACTCACCTCGAAGCAACCGTGGAGGAGGATACCGCGGCCCTCGTCGACGCTTCTGCCGGCGGAGCAAGCGACTCGATCCGGAAACTCTCGAAATCCATCCACGACGGAAAACAGCGGGTTGACGAACTCTTCACAGAGCTCGAAACGCTCACCGAAGAGCATGACACAGCATCGAAAGCCTTTGATGAGAAGCTGAAGGGGTTTCAGGAATGAGTAGTGAAAAACATTCAGAAGCGATGGTTATTGTCGGGTAGCAAAACCATGTGCTGATTCGACCGCTTACGCATACTGCCCCGCCGCATTGCCCGATGCCCAGGCCCAGTGCAGATTGTACCCGCCCAGTTCTCCGGTCACGTCCACAACCTCACCGATGAAGTACAATCCGGGGACACGAATCGCTTCCATTGTCTTGGACGACAACCCGCGCGTGTCGACACCTCCTGCCGTCACCTCTGCGATACGGTATCCCTCTGTTGTTTCCGGCAGAATCCGCCAGGAATGCAGAGCATCGGCAATGAATTTCAGTTCTTTATCGGAATATTGATTGAGCGGCTTTGCTTGTATCGTATGAGCGCACCACAGCTCGGCGAATCGTCTCGGAAGATACCCGCTGAGCACGGTATGCAGTTGAACCTTCCTGCTTCTCTTCGACAGGAACACGCCGAGCATATCAACGCCCGGAAGAAGATCGAGAACAATATGCTCTCCCCGTTTCCAGGCGAGTGAAATCTGAAGAATGGCAGGACCGCTCAGCCCCCGGTGGGTGAACAAGACGTTTCCCTGATACGATCGTGGCCCGCAGGTAACGGTTGCGTTGAGAGACACCCCGCTGAGAGATCGAACAAGACGCGCAGTGCGTGGATCGAGCACCAGGGGGACGAGGGCCGGCCTTGGCTCGACCACGGAAAGACCGAACTGGCGCGCGACAGTATGGCCGAATCCCGTGGCCCCCAGTTTCTGATAGGACAGACCTCCCGTTGCCATGACCAGCGATTCAGACTGAAAGACGCCATGGTTCGTGGAAACACGAAAGGGAACGGCCTTTTGCACCGCGCTCACGCGACAGTTCGTACGGATGTCCACCCCTGCCGCGTCACACTCTTTTTGCAGCAGCAATACGATGTCCTCCGCACGCCCGGTGCAGAACAACTGGCCGGCTTCCTTTTCGTAAAAGGGGACCCGATGGTTCTTCAAGAGCGCGATGAAATCGTCGGGAGTAAATCGTGTGATTGCCGAGCGGCAGAAATCAGGATTGTTCGATTGGTAGTGCTCATGAGTCACCTGCCGGTTGGTGAAGTTGCATCGCCCCCCGCCTGATATTCTGATTTTGTTGCCTATGCCTCCGGCATGGTCGAGGACGAGGACAGAACGGCCCCGCTTCCCGCACGCTGCGGCACACATCAGGCCGGCTGCGCCGGCGCCGATTATGATGACATCACGCTGAGTTGGTACCATAAGAGTGTCCCCTCCTGACAATAGCGAATAGAGAATGAAATATCAAGGGGATTATTCGACCAGGGCCGCTGACCGGCTGGATCGATCGCGATACCGGTGCGATCAGATACGCTGAATGCGTATCATGCCCTGCGCTGTTTGTTGCGTGCCCTCTATAGGCCCGTGAACCGCATGACGCCGCAGGCAAGACAAAAAATCCTTGACTATCTGTTCTGCTTTTGTATAATGCCTCACCCGAACACACCCCCGGCAAGTCGGGAACAGGCCAGGACCAGGGCTTTTCACCACGAAGAACACGAAGTCTGATGAATACAAAAATGCAGCGTGAAAAATGTAAGCGTCTGAATACTTGACCCGACGGCGCCGGTGAACCCCAAGGATCGGACATGCATACCTCTTCTGATCATACTCGCTACTGGATAGGCCTCAGCAGTATTCCGGGGATCGGAAGAACGACATTCAGAAAAATCGTCCGTCGCTTCGGCTCTCCGGAAAAGGTTCTTGCCGCGCCGGAAGGGACGTTAACGAAGAGCGAAGGGCTGTCCGAAAAAGCGGCCCTCGGAATCCGCACGTTTCCCTGGAGGGAATACGCGGAGCAGGAACTGACCCGGGCGCATGATGCAGGAGTAGCAATCATCACCCTGGAGGACCCGGCCTATCCTGAGCGCCTGAGGAAAACGACCGACCCGCCGCTGTATCTGTATGCAAAGGGTGACGTGTCTGTTTTGAACGAGCAGGCCGTGGCGATCGTCGGAACACGCACACCGACGTACTATGGACTGAGCGTAACGCACCGCATCGCGTACGGCCTCGCTGCGGCGGGACTTACCGTCGTGAGCGGCATGGCTCGCGGCATCGACACCCAGGCACACAAGGGCGCCCTCGCGGCGAAGGGCAATACCGTTGCGGTCCTCGCCTGTGGCATTGATGTGGCGTACCCTCCGGAGAACAGACGCCTGATGGAGCAGATCAGCGACTCCGGGACCGTGGTGACGGAGAACCCCTTCGGGACAAAACCCGAGAGCGGTTATTTTCCGGCGCGGAACAGGATCATCAGCGGACTTTCATTGGGTACGGTGATCATCGAGGCCGCTGAAGACAGCGGGTCACTCATCACCGCGGCGTATGCGCTGAAAGAGGGCAGACGGCTCTTTGCGGTCCCGGGAAATATCGGCACACCGAACAGCCGGGGAACAAATACCCTTATTAAGGAAGGGGCCGTCCTCGTAGAGGAGACCGGCGATATCCTCGGCGCTCTCGCGATCCAATCCCGGCCGGTGCGCGCAACAGCACCGCCACGGCCGACGGCGCGCCTCACTGCTGAAGAGGAGGCAATCTTTCGATGCATCTCGGGAGAGCCGAAGCACATCGACCGGATCATCGTGGAGAGTGATACTGCCCCGGGAAAAATAAGCGGACTCCTGATCACCCTGGAACTCAAGGGCATGGTAAAGCAGCTGCCGGGAAAATATTTTGTGAGTGACGGGTAGCACGGTCCGGGAGATGTCGCAGCGGTGACAACCCATTGAAAATATATCGTTTCCATCGCCTCCCGATGGCGATGAGGCACCAAGAGTTGACAAGGACGGTATAATTAGTGTTGGAGGTTACTTTTTGAACGACCGGATGATACAACTCGTTACACTGATCACGGAGCAGGTCAGGGACCGGCAAGACATCTTTGACCGTGAAGGTATGATCATGCTGGCCCTGCTGAACAGCGGATACCCTCTTCAGGAAGTGAATGCCGCCCTGACGCTTGTGCAGAAGCTTGTACAGGAAAGGACCGACGGCCTCATCCCCGCGGAGGAGACGCTTGTTGCCAGGGCGATGAGCCGGGGTGAACGCTCACGTTTCACTCCAGAGGCCTTCGGTTTTGTCACG
>DMKB01000337.1 GCA_003454665.1 Nitrospiraceae bacterium
CTGACACGACGGCGATCATCACCTGGACCACCGATGAGCTGGCGGATTCCAAAGTGATCTATTCTTACGATGACGGCGGCAGTACGGTAACGGGCGAGAAGCACATCCAGCAGCTGACGACGGCGCACACGGTGGAACTTGCCGGTCTCCGGGAGGCGACAAGCTACACCTACGAAGTCCATTCTACTGACGAGGCAGGCAACCTTACCACAGACAACAAGGGCGGAGCGGGGCATGGCTTCGAGACTATAAACCGTCCGCCCAGCATCGTATGTTTTTCCAATTGGCTGCGCAATGAGACGTATGCGACCTCGGCCGTCATTTCCTGTATGGTCACTGATCCGTCGGGCATTGCATCGGTGAGGATCGGTGGATTTACGGCACGGTATAACGCCACGGAGGGTCTCTATTGGCGCAAGGTCTGGCTGGAGAACATCGGTGTGAACGTTATTCCCGTCACGGCTGCCGATACCCTGGGGAATGAGAAGCAGGTCACCATCGAAGTAACCCGGTGGGCACAGCCCGATTTATTCGTGACAGGCGTATCCGGGCCACTCACCGGCATCACCGGCGGCAGCATTGCCATAAAGAATACGGTAAGGAATGCCGGGCCGGGAGACTCGAAAGGATTTTCCATCGGGTTATACCTCTCCAAGAATACGACCATTACCACTGAAGATAGATTCCTCGGCGGCCGCTACAAAAATGAGCTTCTTGCGGAAACATCGTCAGAAGATGAAAGAGAAGTAAGGATTCCTGCAGACCTGACTCCCGGTATCTATTATATCGGTGCCATAGCCGATTACCTAGAAGAGCAAATCGAGTCTGATGAGTATAACAACAGCTTGGCGGGGAATCAAATAGATGTCGACGGCCCTGACCTGACCATGACAGCAGTCAGCGGTCCTCTGACGGGTCAGGTCGGGGGCAGCATCACGGTCTCGAACACCGTCAAGAATATTGGTTTGGGAACGGCAGATCGGTTCAATGTACACATCTATCTGTCGACGAATACGACGCTCGGCGATGCAGATGACAGAGAGCTGGGAAAACGGATGGTCTATGGTCTCCTGTCGAACGGATCGAGTCCGCAAAATACGGAAGTGCCGATCCCAAGGTATACTGTAACAGCAGGGCTCTACTACCTAGGAGCGATTGCAGACTATGATGACGTGGTCAAGGAAGAAGACGAGACGAACAACGCATTGCTGGGCAATCCGATTACGATAACGGAATGACCGCTTGTGCCAGGCTGGGGGACTGCAGCACTCTCCCAGCCTGGCATTCAATTCATGAGGTTGTTCCTCGGGCATTAATTCGCCAGTACGTTCAAGGCTGTATTCTGGTTTACCTATGAGGATGCGGCTTTTTTTATTCAATTCCCCTTTCGAAAGGAGACACCCTATGCACGCGAGCAAATTCAGCATCAGAGGTTTGTTTCGTTACGGATTCCTGATATTCATACTGGTCCTTGGTATGATCGCCACTGCTTCGGCACAACCCAAGGTAGCGATACAGGGCTACACCATCGATGTCAAGGGTCAGGAACCCCTGGTGCCGGAGGAGCTTGATGCTGCCGACGGACAAAAAATGAAAAAGTGGATCGTTCAGTTCACCGGCCCGATCCACGAAGAGCAGAAGAAGGCGCTCACAGCCCTCGGCTGCCGCATCGGCAACTACCTCCCTGAATTTGCCTTCATCGTCACCATGGACAACGACGCCAGAAAAAAGGTTGCGATGTTATCATTCATACACGGCATGGTACGGTACAAGCCGGCCTATAAGATACACAAAAAGCTCAAAGACGATAGCGGCGCGGTCAAGGCGGAGAAAGGGAAGAAGATAAAACTCCACATCCGCGTCGATGACGCACAGAACCTCTTGCTTCTTCTTTCAGCAATCAAGCAGAAAAAGGGTGCGGTTCTTGATGCAGGCAGCGATATGTCCCACGTCGAGGTGGACGAGACCGCCATCGCCCCCCTGGCTCGGATCGAAGCAGTGGTCTGGATAGAAGAAGCTCTGGAACTTCAACCGATGAACGACACCACCAGGTGGGTCATCCAGACATATGAATCGGATAACACGAAGGTCTGGGACAAAGGACTTCACGGCGAAGGCCAAATCATCGGCATTGCCGATACCGGGATCGATTACGACATGCCATGGTTCCTTGACCCTTCCGGCAAGCCAATCGGCCCCGAGCACCGAAAGATCATCGGGTATGACGAGACCTTCGGAAACGATTACGATGATAATGACGGACATGGTACTCATGTTGCGGGAACCGTAGGAGGCGACAGGACACCCATCGATGGCAGTACCTACGCGAACGGCATGGCACCGAAGTCCAGGTTCTTCTTCCAGGATCTCGTATTTAGCCTCGAGAGGCCTCTCCCTGTGGACCTGGGGGGAATGCTTCTGACCGCCTATGATGCCGGAGCCCGCATTCATACCAACAGCTGGGGCACAACGCTTCCTGATAATTCCTATGGATCCCGGCCTGCAAGCATCGACAGATTCATGTGGGATCACCCGAGCTTTCTCGTTCTCTTCGCAAACGGTAACTCTGGCCCGAATGAAGAAACCATGGGAAGTCCTGCCCCGGCCAAGAACGTGATCAGTGTGGGAAATACTGAAAACGGGGTGAGAGCGGAAAACCTGTATTCTCGGAGCAGCAATGGTCCTGCATCGGATGGTCGCATCAAGCCGACGGTGACAGCCCCTGGTACGGGTATCATCTCTGCTGATTCAGATGGTATCATGGACAGTTACAACGACGGTATCGTGGCAATGGGGGGGACCTCAATGGCAACACCTGCCGTTGCCGGCGCAGCGGCACTGGTGCGGCAGTTCTTTATGGAGGGATACTGGCCCTCGGGCATTGCCCGTTCCGCTGACGGCTTCACGCCTTCGGCCGCATTGATCAAGGCGAGTATCGTCAACAGCGCTCAGAACATGACCGGGGAATATACGGACGGCCCGATCCCATCAACCGGCCAGGGTTGGGGAAGGGTCAATCTCTCGAACACCCTCATGTTCTTCGGTGATGCCGGGATCCTCGAAGTCGTCGACCATGCAGAGGGCCTTGCCACGACTGAGAGCTGGAGCCGGGGTTATTATGCCTCTCTGGCCCGGCCGCTGAAGGTCACCCTCGTCTGGACCGATTTTCCCGGATCCGAAGTTGCGGAAAGAGCTCTCGTCAATGATCTTGACCTCACGGTCACCGGGCCGGACGGTACTACCACCTATATCGGCAATGTTTTCGACAATGGGGTGTCCGTAACAGGCGGCCTTGCCGACCGGCTGAACGTGGAAGAGCAGGTACTTCTGGAGGCGCCGGAGGCAGGTACGTACACCATCATGGTGAATGCATCCAATATTCCGAACGGACCGCAACCCTTTGCCCTGGTCATTACCGGCGGCTCGAGCGTCACCTCAAAAGGCTCCATCGCCCTGGATAGAGACAAATACAATACCTCCATCACGGCCGGGATCACCGTAAAAGACCGTGATCTGGATCTGAACAGCGCGGCAGTGGACCAGACCATGGTCACGATCACGAGCGACACAGACGTCTCCGGGGAGCAGGTGACACTGACGGAGACTGGAGTGGAAACAGGTATTTTTGTCGGAACGATTCAGCTCAGCCAAGGGCCCCCTGCGACAGGCGGCAATGGACTGCTGGAAGTGGCTGCAGGGGACATTGTTGCCACTGAGTACCAGGACGAAAATGACGGGACCGGCGCCTCAGCCCTGGTCACTGCGAGTGCCGTGATAGAGGTCACTCCGCCGGTGATCACTGCCGTCGATCCCGGTCCTATCACTGACACGACGGCGATCATCACCT
>DMKB01000339.1 GCA_003454665.1 Nitrospiraceae bacterium
CTTCTTCTGCTCTTCGTGGATCGGGCCGGTGAACTGAACGATCCACTTTTTGTACTGTTGTCCGTCGGCAGCCTCGAGTTCCTTCGGGACGACGGGTTCCTGCCCCCGGACATCGAAGGTGTAGCCCTGTATCGCTATCTTGGGTTGTGCCGAAGCAGTGGCGATCATGCCAAGGACCAGCATGAATACCAGGAATCCATGAATGCACAAACCGCTGGAGGTGAATCTGCCTGCGCGCATAGGATGTCTCCTTTCAAAAGAGGATTTGAATAAAAAAGCTGTATCCCCACCAATAATTCAGAATACAGCTTTGCACCAATTCGGAGAAATGCCTGAGGGCAACCTCATGGAATGAATACCAGGCTGGAGGATTGCAGCAATCCCCCAGCCTGGCACAAGCGGTCATTCCGTTATCGTAATCGGATTGCCCAGCAATGCGTTGTTCGTCTCGTCTTCTTCCTTGACCGCGTCCTGAGGGTCTGCAATAGCTCCTATGTGGTAGAGACCTGCTGTTAGATACCAGGGGATCGTCACTGCCGTACTATCCGGACTCGACCCGTTCGACAGGAGACCATAGACCGTCCGTTGTTCCAGTTTTATGTCATCTGCATCGCCGAGTGTCGTGTTTTCTGTCAGGTAGAGTTGTACGTTGAACCGCCCTGCTATTCCCAGGCCAATATTCTCGACGGTGTTGGAGACCATAATGGTGCCCCTGAGCATACCACTATCAGGGCCGACGACCTTCGTCATGGTCAGGTCAGGGCCGTTGATGGTCATGGGCGTCCCGTCGTTCCCTACGATGCTATTGTTATACTCATCAGCCTCGATTTGATCTTCTCGGTAATCGGCTATAGCGCCCAGATAATAGAGACCGGGGCGAATATCTGCAGGAATCGTTGCTTCAATCTCACGGGTCCAAGATTCTCCCGCCGAAAGTGCACTTACAAAGCCTGCGACAAGGAATTCGTCTTCAGTGGTAATAGTGATATCATCGGAGAGGTATAACCCGACATAAAATTCTTTTGCGTCTCCCGGCCCTGCATTCGTTACCGTAATGGTTATACTAATTTTGCCGTTGGCGATACCGGTGGGTGGCCCGGAGACGGTTTTCACGTATAAATCGGGCTGTGCCCGCCTGATTACTTCGATGGTATCCAGTTTCTCATTCCCCAGAGTATCGACGGCCGTGACCGGAATGACGTTCACACCGATGTTCTCCAGCCAGACTTTACGCCAATAGAGACCCTCCGTCGCGTCATACCGTGCCGTAAATCCACCGATCGTCACCGAGACAACGCCCGATGGATCAGTCGGCATACAGGAAATAACGGCAGACGTCGCATACGTTTCATTGCGTGCCCAGTTGGAAGAACATTCAATGTTCGGTGGAAGGTTTATGGTCTCGAAACCATGCCGCGCTCCGCTGTTGTCATCTATTGTAAGGTTGCCTGCCTCGTCCGCTGAGTGCACTTCGTAGGTGTAGCTTGTCGCCTCTTTGAGACCGGCCAGTTCCACAGAGTGCGCGGTTGCCAGCTGCTGGATGTGTTTCTCACCCGTTACCGTACTGCCGCCGTCATCGTAAGAATAGATCACCTTGGAGTCTGTCGACTCATCGGTGGTCCAGGTGATGATCGCCGTCGTATCAGCGATAGGACCGGGATCGACCGCTGAGATCACCGGCGGAGTGACGTCTATCACGGCACGTGCGGTGACCAGAGCAGGGGCGCCGGTCCCGTCATCAGCGTCCTGGTATTCCACCGTAACGATGTCTCCTTCAGCCACTTCCAGCAGTCCATTGCCGCCTATCGCCGTCAGGCCTGGACTGAGCTGAATCGTTCCGACAAAAATGCCTGTGTTCACTCCGGTCTCCATCAGCGCCACCTGCTCGCCGGAGACTTCCGTGTCGCTCTCGATCGTGACCAAGGCCTGTTCCACTGCCGTGCTGTTCAGGTCAAGATCACGGTCTTTTACGGTGATTACCGCCGTGCCGGAGGTTTTGTATTTGCCCTTGTCCAGGACGATCGAACCTTCTGGGGTGACGCTTGAGCCGCCGGTAATCACCACGGCAAAGGGCTGCGGTCCGTTCGGAATGTTGGACGCGTTCACCGTTACGATATAGTTGCCCGCCTCCGGCGCCTCCAGGAGGACCTGCTCTTCCACGTTCAACCGATCGGCAATGCCGCCTGTTATGGACGCCCCCTTGTCGAAAACATTGCCAATATAGGTAGTAGCGCCGTCCGGCGCAGTGACCGTGAGATCAAGATCGTTGACGAGCACTTTGGCTGCCAACTCAGCGCCGGGAAAGTCCGTCCAGACGAGGGTAATCTTCAGAGGCTGGGCCGGAGAGGCGTAATACTCCCGGCTCCAGCTCTTACCAGTAGCAAGGCCCGATGGAAAATCGACTATTGCGAGGCCCCCGGGATCACCGAAGAACATGAGGGTGTTCGAGAGGTTGACCCTTCCCCAACCCTGGCCGGTTGATGGAATCGGGCTGTCCGTATTCGACCCGGACATGTTCTGAGCGCTGTTGACGATCGTTGCCTTGATCAATGCGGCCGAAGGCGTGAAGCCATCAGCGGAACGGGCAATGCCCGAAGGCCAATATCCCTCGGTAAAATACTGCCGCACCAGTGCCGCTGCGCCGGCCACGGCAGGTGTCGCCATTGAAGTACCGGTCCCTATCATGGTGCCGCTGTTGTTACTGCCTTCTTTACCATCTGATTCAGCAGAGGTGATCCCCGTACCAGGGGCAGTCACCGTGGGCTTAATGCGACCATCAAAGGCAGGGCCATTGCTGCTTTCAATGTACACGTTTTCCGCATCCAGACCGTTTTCAGCATTTCCCACACTGATCACGTTCTTGGCCGTGGCAGGACATAACATGGTCCCTTCATCTGGGCCCGAGTTGCCGTTTGCGAAGAGAGCGAGAAAGTCCGGATGCTCCCACATGAATTTGTCTACATTGACAGCCCGAATTCCATAGAAATTGCCGTAATAGCCCCAGCTGTTGGTATGGATCCGTGCTCCTGCATTATAGGCGGTTATGAGCATTTCCCCGAGCTCAGGAGGAGGAGAGACCGCGAACGGCGTCTCGCGCGAGAGATCCTGAATGAATAATTTGGACTTTGGCGCTGCGCCGTTTGCTTTTGCTCCGCCATCGACGGGTGTCCTGTCGCCCCCGACCGTACCGATGACGTGCGTGCCATGTCCCCGTGAGAAGTCCAAACCATCTCCATAGGTCTCGTCGTACCCCACGATCTTTCTGTGGTCAGGGCCGATGGGGATGTCGCCAGGATCACGAAACCAGGGCATGTCGTGATCGAGGCCGGTGTCGGCGATGCCGATGATCTGGCCTTCCCCGTGAAGTCCCGCATCCCAGATCTTGGTGTTGTTTTCTTCATTGCTCTGGATGACCCACTTGGTGATGTCATTCAGGATCATCACGTCCAGAGCTTCTTCTATCCAGACCACCGCTTCGATCCGGGCAAG
>DMKB01000008.1 GCA_003454665.1 Nitrospiraceae bacterium
GGTAACTATGTGGTCTCTGCCGTAGCCACCCAGCCGGATGCCTCGGCGCTGGCCGAGTTCAGCGTGCTGGGCGACGATGAAGCGGACATGACGACAACGCCGGGAAGCCAGGGAGCCGATGGACTGATTCCCGTAACGATGACGGTCACGAACACCGGGTATAACGAGATCAACGGAACCGTTCAGCTGGTGGTCGTAGACAGTGAAGCAAAAGTCGCGTGGAGAGGAGAGGCGGCGGTCTCTGGTCTCGGGCCACAGGCCTCGACGAGCACGACGATCAGCATAGATCCTTCGGGCATGGCCTATGGCGCGTATCCGATCGAGACGGTCCTCTACAGCGCGTCTGGCCTGCGGATTGCGGTGAATCAGGCCGAGATCAGAACGAAGGGACCGATTTTCGAAATCGTATCAGTGCCGAATACCCCGACGTTCACTGTCGGCCGGGAAGCGTCTCTGGCATTCACGATCAAGAACACCGGTACGGGCGAAGGAGATATGAGTTTTTCAGTCAAGACGATGGATATCCTGGATTCGTCGGCGCAGGGGACGCTCCAGCCGGGAGAGGAAAAGACCTATACATCTACGTTCACCGTGCCCGAGGATGCGGAAGCAAAGGAGTACGCTGCCGAATACGTCCTGACCTCCGCTGTTTCTCAAGGAACAAAAGGGTCGGCGGCATTCAACATTGCCGGGATAAAGGTCAACACTACGGCGTCCGTGGATAAAAGTATCTACCGGAACGGAGACACGGCAATCCTCACCCTGACGGTTGAAAAGCAGGCCTCATTTGAAGACGGTACGTACGTGGCGATCATCCGGTACGGCGCGTACCACGACATGCAGCCTTTTACCCTCAGCGCACAGCCGACAACGCTCACGTTCAACGTGCCGCTCGAAGCCATAACCGGGGAGCCGCTCTTCTACGGCATCCATTTCGAGAGCGGGCGGCGGATTTCCGGCGGTGCTCTGTCACTCAACACGCTTCAGGCGGACCTGGCAGCGTCCTTCGGCGATGAGCAGCTTGATGTGACAATCGAAAAGGACGGTACGTCCCCCGTAAACATCACTGTCGGGAATTACGGAAAGACCACTGCCGAAGCAACTTCAGTGACGCTGTACGACGGCGACAACCTGGTCGAAGAAAAAGCGGTCAATGCTCTGAATCCGGAAGAGGCGGCAAGTGTTACTGTTGACTGGAACGTCCTGGGCAAGGCAGGCGAGCATCAACTCTATGCCGTTGTCGATCCGCAGGAGTTGGTTACGGAATACAGCGAAGAGAACAACGTGGCATTCACCACGGTGCAGATACCGAACATGGCCATTGTAACCGGGACCGACAAGGACACCTACAAAATACGACAGAAAGTATTCATCACCTCGACGCTGCTTAACCTGACGGCATCGAACACCTACAGCGACCTGACCATGACGACGACTGCAACCAATCCATCAGGCGAAGAGGTCTACACCACGAGCTCTATTATCCCGTCTCTGGGACCGGCAAGCAGCACGACGAGGAGCGAGATATGGAACACCGCCGGCCTGCTGGTGGACGGGACCTACACCATTACCCAGGAGGTATTGTCCGGTTCGCAACTCGTCACTCGCAGCTCTAAACTGGTAACGTTATTGCCTGCCCCTGACTTCACGCTCGCCACGGATGTTGATGCCCGGCAGGTAAAACAGGGCGAAGAGGCTCTGTACACCGCATCCGTCAATCCCTTCAACGGCTGGAACAACGAGGTCAGCCTCACCATGGAAGGCCTGCCCACGGGGACCACTGCCGCCTTTGATCCAAGCGCGCTCGCCCCGCCTGGCCAGTCCCTGGGTACGGTCTTCACGACGAACACGACGCCGGCGGGCACCCATACCTTCCATCTTGTTGGTCAGGGCGTTGACGAAGGCGAGACCGTAGAGCATATGCTTCCGCTCACCCTTGACGTGGCTGCCTTCGGGTTAGAAACAGCGCTGCCAAGCCAGACCGTGCAGCAGCTTGGCATTGCGACATACACTATCAATCTCACGTCCCAGAACGGCTACGAAGGCACGGTGGGCCTCACCGTGGCAGACCTGCCGTTCGGAGTCAAGGCATCCTTCGGGAGTGAACACTATCAGGTACCGGCTGCGGCAACACTCACGGTGCTGACGTCGAAGTACGTGAGGCCGGGAGCGTACACCCTCACGTTCACCGGAGATGACGGTTTCGTGACGCACAGCCTCGATATGACCCTGATCATCCAGGCAAACCCAGACCTGGCGGCAGGGATCATCACCACCCCGGGGCCGGGCCCGAAGAACGAGGCATGGGTGAGGGTCTACAACTCACAGATGCAGCTCATGAAAGAATTAACTGCCTTCAACACGGAATACGGCGCCCGGGCAGTGTCGGCCGACATAGACGNNTGTCGTTGCACAGGGGCCTGGTCCCAGGAACACCGCCTCCCTGCGGGTATTCAAGCAGGACGGCACCATGATGGCCGAGTACACCGCCTTCGACACCCGGTACGGCCTCACCCTCTCCGCAGGCGACCTCGACGGAGACTGGAGAGACGAACTCATCGTCGGTATGGGCCCCGATCCCAAGAACAGCGGAATTCTGAAAGTCCTCAAATACAGGGGCGACGGCTTCACGGAGCTCATGAGCCAGACCCTCTATTCCGACAGGACCTATGGGATCAACACCACCACCGGCGATATAGACGGAGACGGGCTGCCCGAGATTATCACCACGCCAGGCCCGGGCCCGAACAGTCCGGCAACAGTAACGGTCTGGAAATACACCACCGACGGTCTCACAGAACACTTCACCTTCACCGCCTTTGACGGGATGTACGGGGCGAATGTCGCAACCGGTGACATTGACGGAGACGGTTTGGCAGAGATCATCACCGGCAGCGGCCCGGATCCGAAGAACACCGCACTCGTCAGAGTGTACAAGCCCGACGGAACCTTGGTCAACGAGTTCACGCCGTACCCGGCCAAGCACAACTACGGGACTACCGTCTCTGCCGGCGACCTGGACAGCGACGGCGTGTCTGAGATCGTCACCGGCCTCGGCCCGGGGCCGCAGAACGAGCCGCTGGTCAAGATCTTCGAGTCCGACGGCACGGAGACGGGAAGCCTGACGGCATATCCCGGCAAGATGGGGTATGGAGTGAATGTCTCAATCGGCAGGACGGGGTCGCAGTAAGGTCTGCCTTAAGGCTGGAAGAAAAAGAAGGACAGCAAACTGAAAGAGGGGCGTGATGTTCACGCCCCTCTTATTTTAGGTTCTTCTCCATACTGAGTGGGTAGAATTTCAGTGAAACGGTGAAGACGACCCGTTCCGGCCTGCTCTCCCCATTCTTTATTTGCACATCTCCCATACCCCATGCGAAAATTTAGGCGTACGACCGAGTCCGAGGGAAAAGCA
>DMKB01000130.1 GCA_003454665.1 Nitrospiraceae bacterium
CATAAACTACATCGACCCGTCACACCATCAGGCGTCCCGTTTGACCCGTTTGAATCCCGAACACGCCGTAATGTGAAAGGGCTGGTGTTTTTCCAGGGCATCGAAGAGCAGGTTGAATCCGAGGGTGTCGCTCGAAATATGCCCCGCGATCACCACGTGGAGGTGGTGCTTCTCCGCTTCTTTCCGGTGATCTTCCGACATGTGCATGCCCACAATGGTCCCCACTCCCGACTGTGCAAGTTTCGCTATCGTTTCCTTCGGTCCCGAGGTGCCGCCGGTCATGTCCACAAAGATTTTGCCGGCACGCTGCTGCTCGGAACCGCACAGGACTCGCGGGCCGGTGTTGTTCGTCAGGGCTTCCCGGTACTCGGGGATTTCCTTGAGGAGCCGCATCACGTCCTTGAGCTTCCCCGGCTTCTCCTTGTCAAAGAGCTTCTGGAGGTGACTGGCGACCATGTTGTCCGCCGGTGTGTGCAGGCACAAAAAGGGAAGGTCCAACAGTCTGGCCGCATCCACTGCCCGGCTATGGTTTGCCGGTAGGACTTTGCGCTCCACTTCCTTGATCCTGCCCTGCATGAGCCCTTCCGCCACCGTGATAGGAACGCCGAACTGGTGGAGAATGTCGGTCTGCATCTTCATCACGTCGTAGAAGTTCGCGTATGCGCGCCCGCCGGGATGATGGGACATCACCAGGTCGATGCCTGCTCCCTTCTGGTTCAGGCGGTCGGCAAGAATCAGCTCCGGCGCCTCGACATCGATTCCGACGAGAATATTGTTAACATCGTGTCCGGGGTCCCCGTGCAGGATCCTGCTGTCGGCATAGGGATTCTTCAGCCCTTCGGCGTCGAACACGTCCCGGTCTTCCTGTTTCAGTTCCTTATAAGACGAAGACAGGTCCTGCAGTTCCTTCTCGACAACCTGCCGACCCCGGGGATCGGCATCCATGCCCGTTTGTATCGCCAGTTCATACAGTTCCTGCAGCTTCACTCAGCAACTCCTGAAAAAATCAGGGGGCCTTCACTTCCGAGCCCCCTGTCACCTTGCAGCGCCATGCGTACCGTCCTTCAACAAGCCGTCATCCGAGCATCTGTTTAACGAGTTCGCTCATCAGCTTTCCGTCGGCCCGGCCTCCCACCATCGGGACAAGCGCCTTCATGACCTTGCCCATGTCCTTGGGTCCCTGGGCGCCGGTCTGTGCGACGGCGTCCTTCACCATCGGCTCAAGTTCTTCCCTGGTCATTTGCCGCGGCAAGTATACCTCGAGCACACTGACTTCGGCTGTCTCCTTGTCGACGAGGTCTTGCCGGCCGCCCTTGGAAAACTGTTCGATCGAGTCCTTCCGCTGCTTTATGAGGGAACGGACCGTTGCGATCACTTCGTCCTCAATGAGAGGCTCCCGTTTCTCGATTGCTCTGTTCTGAAGGGCGGCGCTCAGCATCCGCAGCGTCGTGAGCTTCTCCTTTGCGCCGGCCTTGAGGGCGTCCTTCACATCGGCATTGATCTTTTCCTGTAATTCCATAGTGTCCTTCTTCAGGAGGTTCGGCGCGTATCAAAAGACCGGTGTCCGGCGCAACCAATCCGGGGCAGGCATTATCAACGGAGTTCCGCGATTACCCCCGCCGTCGCAACAGACGGGCTGTCTTGGCAGCCTTTTTCCGCGCGGCAATCTCCTTTTTCTTGCGCTTGACACTCGGTTTATCGTAGTATTCCCGCTTCTTGACCTCTGAAATCACGCCTTCCTTCTCCATGATCTTCTTGAATCTCCGGAGTGCGACTTCAAAGGGCTCGTTTTCTCGCAACCGTATCGTCGGCACGTGCCATACACCCCCCTCCTGTTGTTAACATTGCAATGAGCGGCTGAATCACCGCAGACGGTCCTCCGCCCTGCCCCATCCCAAAAAAAGTAGTGTCGTCCCCGGTGGAGAAACGAGTGAACAAGGGGGAGCACAACAGGCATGCCCGCAAAGGGACCTCTCCCGCCTACGGTCACGGTGCTGAAATCCGGTTATTTCGGGAATTTCCGCCTTCACGGGGGCCGCAGAGACCGTCAGAGGCGATTTTCGGCCCAAGGTATAAAATTAACAACTCCCGAGGGGAAAGTCAAGAGAAATTTTTCGTTTTTCCCCTAAATTTCAACTATTTTTGGTTGGAATGACCAGGCTTGATCAAGGGGCGGGTTTGCATCGCACAGCGGGATCAGCTCCGGTATGCAGCGTTGATCTTGACGTATTCGCAGGAGAGGTCGCAGGTCCAGACCGTGGCGCCGGATTTGCCCTTATGGAGATCGACGGTTATCTGTACGTCCCGGTGCTTGAGGGCGGCAGCGGCTTCGCGGTCCGCAGCCTTGCCGGAGGCGAGCCCTTTTTCCACGATCTTGGCTTTCCCGATAAAGATGTCCGTCCGTGCCTCGTCCATGTCAACGCCGGACCGGCCAAGGACGGCCATGATCCGGCCCCAGTTGGCATCCTCGCCGAAGAGCGCCGTCTTTACGAGGGTTGACTGCGCTACGGCCATGGCCGCATGCTTGGCCTCTTTCGGCGATTTCGTGCCTTTGACGGTAATCTCGACGAATTTTGTGGCGCCTTCACCGTCGCGAACCACCTGCGTGGCCAAAGTCCGGGTCACCGCGTCGAGACAGGCCTGAAATTTCTTGAGGTCCTTCCCGCCGGGGGCGAGCTTTTTGTTCCCTGCCGCACCGTTCGCCATGCACAGGATCGCATCGTTGGTGCTCGTTTCTCCGTCAACCGTGATGCTGTTGAATGAACCCTCGACAGACGCAAGGAGGGCTTTCTTGAGGGTCGGCGGGGAAATGAGCGCATCCGTCACGACAAAGCAAAGCATCGTCGCCAGGTCGGGATGAATCATGCCGGACCCCTTCGCGATACCCGCAACAGTGACCGTTTTACCGCCGATCTCTTCGCGCACCGCAGCCAGCTTCGGATACATGTCCGTCGTCATAATGGCCTCGGCCGCCTGCTCCCATCCCGTGGCGGAGAGCAGCCCCGCTGCCATCGAAACACCCGTCGCTATTTTCGGCATAGGCAGGAGCGGACCGATCACGCCCGTCGATGCAACGTACACGGCATCGGGCCGGATGCCGAGCTCTCGCGCGGTAATGTCCGCCATGGTCCGCGCATTGGCAAGGCCGCGCTTGCCGGTGCAGGCGTTGGCGCAACCGCTGTTCGCAACGATGGCCTGTCCTTTGCCGGATTTGATCCGCACCATATCGAGCAGTACCGGCGCCGCCTTCACCCGGTTCCGGGTAAACACGCCGGCCAGGGAACTCTCACGGTCCGAATGGATCAGCGCAAGGTCTTTCTTCCCGTCCTGCTTGATGCCGGAGTGGATTCCCCAGGCCTTGAACCCTTGCACGGAGAAGCTCTTCGTATTCAGTATCTTCATCATTCTCCCTCGGTTTTTAGGAGTTGACTCATCGCGTAATGCGCGGCCCTCCTGTGCACGAACGCAAAGGAGGGTGATCGTTACGGAAATATTCCCGCGCTCTGCAGGCCCTCTGTCTCGTCAAAGCCCATGAGAAGGTTCATGTTCTGGACCGCCTGGCCCGAGGCGCCTTTCACGAGATTGTCGATGGCCGTCACCACGACGGCACGCCCGGTGCGCGGGTCCGACGTGACGCCGATGTCGCAAAAATTCGAGCCCCGTACATTCCGGACATTCGGCAGTTGCCCGGAGGGATACACCCGGACGAAGGGCTCGTTCTCGTAAAACGCTTCGAATACCGAGCAAAGGTCCGTGCTGTCCATGCCGTTGATAAGCCGTGCATAGAGCGTGGTCAGGATGCCCCTGTTCATGGGAACGAGGTGGGGCGTAAAGGAAATGGTTACCCGTTCTCCTGCAAGGGCCGTCAACTCCTGTTCCATTTCCGGTGTGTGACGGTGCGTCCCGATCTTGTACGCCGTCAATCCCTCGTTCACCTCGGGATAATGGTGGGCAAGCGAGGGAGTACGGCCTGCGCCGGACACGCCGGACTTGGCATCCACGATGATACTCGTGGGATCAACGAGATTTTTTTTCACGAGCGGCGCACACCCGAGGATCGCGCCCGTCGGGTAGCACCCGGGATTCGCGATGAGCGCCGCGCCTTTGATCTTTTCCCGGTGAAGTTCCGGCAGTCCGTAAACAGCCTGCCCGAGAAGTTCGGGGTGCTGGTGGCGGTGTTCATACCAGGTCTCGTAGAGTGAAGGATCGGCCAGGCGGTAATCCGCCGAAAGGTCGATGACCTTCCTGCCGAGTGAATGAAGCCGGGCAGCGGCTTCCTGGGAAGCCAGGTGGGGCAGGGCCAGAAACGCGAGATCGGCCTTTTTTGCTATCCCTTCCGGATCAAAGGCCTCGCAGACCAGTCCCGTAAGGCCGGAAAGGTGCGGGAAGAGCGATGCAATTGGCTGGCCCGCGGATTTCTCCGACGTAATCGCGCTGACCATGACCAAAGGGTGCCGGAGCAGTATGCGGAGCAGCTCGCCGCCCGCGTATCCGCTGGAGCCGACAATCGCTGTTTTCAGCTTGGTATTTCCCATTTCCTGTCTCCTGCTCCGGTGTTCAACAGAGTCCGGGAGCCAGCGTATAAAGAAAAAGGGAAGGCATCCTTACCTTCCCTGCGTGAACAAATTCAGTGACACGGGAATGACCACCGTGCCTTCCATCTCTCTGTGCTCAACGGCAGGCACGTGGGTACAAGCACCACCGAACCGTCCTGCCTGAGGACAATCACCTTACCTCTTGGAATACTGGAACCGCCTCCGTGCGCCCGGCTGCCCATACTTCTTTCTCTCTTTCACCCGGGGATCGCGTGTCAACAGCCCTTCTTTCCTGAGCTTGACCCTCGCTTCGGCGTCCACTTCGAGAAGGGCCTTTGAGATTCCATGCCTGATGGCGCCAGCCTGGCCCGAGGAGCCGCCGCCGAGCACGCTGACCAGCACGTCATATCTGCCCTCGGTGCCGGTGACCTCAAAGGGCTGCCTGATGATCATCTTGAGCACGTCCCTGCCGAAATACCGGTCCTCTGCCCTGTCGTTGATGGTGATCTTGCCGTTGCCGGGCATCAGCCACACCCGGGCAATAGAATTTTTCCTTTTCCCTGTTGCGTAGTATCTTGTTACTGAAGCCGCTGACATCGAAACCCTCCCTGATTTGTCGATACGATAGCGAAATGCATTTCCCGATTCAAGGCTGTCCTGCGTCGCCTGTTAAACCTTCATGGCCACCGGATTCTGCGCCCGGTGGGGATGAGTTTCTCCGGCGTAGACCTTGAGCTTGCTCAACATCCTCTTGCCCAGTCTCGTCTTCGGAAGCATGCCTTCAACGGCCAGCTGGATCACCTTTTCAGGCTTGCTGGCAATGAGCGCGCCCGCCGTGACCGACTTGATGCCGCCCGGAAACCCGGAATGGTGGTAATACACCTTCTGGTCCAGCTTCCTGCCGGACAGGAAAATCTTCTCGGCA